>CAZUOG010000010.1:3444-20439 GCA_964622225.1 uncultured Actinomycetes bacterium
CACTCATGAATTTCTTATCTTTACGCACCACCGCTGAAGGTTCACATTTCCCAAGCTACCCACAGCGCGAAATTGAGATGGTGGGAGAGAAGATGGAAGCCTTTTTCGCAGAGAAGATGCCGCTAGTTCACGCTGCATTTAATAAATCAGGTCGCGTATCGCCATAAGGTTAAGCAATCTTGTAATAGGCTTAACACATGAGTACAGCGCCATTCGGTCGATTAATCACCGCAATGGTGACCCCATTTAAAGCGGATCTCACTGTTGATTGGGCTGGCGTTGAAAAGTTAGCCGCCCATTTGGTTTCTACCGGTCACGATGCAATCGTGGTTTCAGGTACCACTGGTGAAGCGCCAACTACCAACGATGATGAAAAAGATGAGTTAATTCGCGTCGTTAAAGCAACAGTTGGCAGCAAAGTAAAAGTTATTGCTGGTGCCGGAAATAACGAAACTCCTCACTCAGTCGAACAGGCAATTCACGCGCAAAAAGTTGGCGCTGATGGATTATTGGTTGTTGCTCCTTATTACAACAAACCACCACAAGCTGGAATCGAAGCGCATTTTCGCGCAATTGCAGACGCAGTTGATCTGCCAGTAATGATGTATGACATTCCAGGTCGCACCGGTATCGAAATCGAACCAGACACTATTGTTAAATTAGCTGAACATAAAAATATCGTGGCGCTAAAAGATGCCAAAGGAAATGTGGCATCGACATCTTGGGTAATTAAGCGCTGCGGAATTCCAGTTTATTCAGGCGATGATATTTTGAATTTACCACTGCTATCTATTGGTGCAGTTGGTTTTGTAAGCGTTTGCGGTCATACCGTTGGCGCTCAATTACGCGAAATGCTTGATGCTTGGTTTGCAGGCAATGCAGCTCGTGCGTTAGAAATTCACCAACAACTTCTTCCGGTATTTACTGGAACATTCCGCACTCAAGGCGCGATACTTACCAAGGCTGCGCTTAATTTGATGGGTCTACCTGGCGGACATACTCGTTTACCTTTAGTCGATGCAACCTCAGCACAGATCGAGCAATTAAAACTTGATCTACGTGCTGGTGGTGTAAATGTTTGATGAGTAATCACCCACATCCGAATTTAGGCGAACCATCTAAATTAGCAAAAGATGGGCTTCGTTTGGTAGCTCTTGGTGGTCTCGGCGAAATCGGCCGCAACATGATGATTTATGAATATGACAGTGAGCTATTAATTGTTGACGTTGGAGTTTTATTTCCAGAAGAGAGCCAACCGGGTATTGATTTAATTCTTCCTGATTTTTCTTATATCCGTGATCGCTTAGATGATGTGACTGCAATTTTTTTAACTCACGGCCACGAAGATCATATAGGCGCTGTGCCATATCTACTTCGCGAACGTGGAGATATTCCGGTTTATGGTTCACCGCTAACACTTGCGCTTACAGCAGCAAAATTAAAAGAACATCGCATCACGGGTTTAATGCGCGAGATTCAAGATGGCGAAAAGGTGAAAATCGGAAGCTTTGAAGTTGAAGCGGTCGCGGTTAACCACTCGATTCCTGATGCGCTTGCGCTTGCGATCAAATGTGGCGCCGGAACCGTTCTTCATACTGGTGATTTCAAAATGGATCAGTTGCCACTTGATGGACGTATTACTGATTTGACCCGCTTCGCATCTTTAGGTTCAGAAGGCGTAGATCTATTTTTAGTTGATTCCACCAACGCAGATGTTCCCGGATTTACGCCATCTGAACGTGAAATCATGCCAACGCTTGATCGCATCATTGCGAACACCAGACGTCGCGTGATTGTGGCTTCATTCGCTTCCCACGTACATCGAATTCAGCAAGTAATTGATACCGCTGCAAAACATAATCGCAAAGTTTGTTTTGTTGGTCGTTCAATGGTTCGCAATATGGATATTGCAGATCGTATGGGTTACTTGAATATTCCAGCATTTGTGCTGATTGAAAAAGATGATTTAGATAAATTTGGCGACAACGTTGTTTTAATTTGCACCGGTAGCCAAGGAGAGCCTCTAGCAGCACTTTCTCGTATGGCATATGGTGAACATTCAATTGTGGTTGGCGAAGGCGATACCGTCGTTCTAGCTTCCTCATTAATTCCAGGGAATGAATCTCCGGTTTATCGCGTAATCAATGAATTAACTCGACTCGGTGCGAAAGTAGTTCATAAAGGCAATGCAATGGTGCACGTTTCTGGCCACGCAGCAGCTGGTGAATTGCTCTACTGCTACAACTTAGTTAAACCAAAGAATGTAATGCCAGTTCACGGCGAATGGCGCCACATGAAGGCAAATGCGGAACTTGCAATACAAACGGGCGTTAAGCGCAATAACACTGTCGTGGTTGAAAACGGCATGGTAGTTGATCTAATTGATGGCCGTGCGCAAGTGGCAGGAGCGGTTCCATGCGGATTTGTTTATGTTGATAGCCAATCAATTGGTGAAATTACTGAAAGTACTTTGAAAGATCGTCGCATTCTTGGCGAAGAAGGTTTCATTTCAGTTGTAGTTGTAATTGATTCGCAAAAGGGAACCATTGTTGCTGGACCTGATATTCATGCCCGTGGATTTAATGAAGATCCAGCGATGTTTGATGATGTTAAAAACCGAATTGAAAAAGCGCTTGCGGCTGCAGTGGCACAAGGCACAAACGGAACTCATCAACTTTCACAAGTAGTTCGAAAAACAATTGGTAATTGGGTCGGTCAAGAACATCGCCGTAAACCAATGATTGTTCCCGTTGTAATCGAGGTTTAATCTTTTAAAGGCGGCGCGCCTCAGCTGTCCGTTTTGCGTAAATTACTAAGATTCGCGCGTGGCAAAGCGCAAAAAATCATCCGCAGGCAAATCGGTATTTTCCGTATTGGCCACTATTTGGCGCGGCTTTGCAAAAGGTTTAGGTAACACAATTCGTTTCACAACGCGCGCGGCAAAAGATCTTGATAGCGCACATCAACGCGATGGGGCAGCGCTGCTTCTTATAATCATTGGATTGGCGGCAATTGCGGGAACTTGGTTACATTCTGCAAGTTCAGTTAATAAAGCTTTCTATTCATTCTTTTATGGCGGCTTTGGACGTGTTGGCGGAATTTCACCATTGGTACTTTTCTATTTTGCGATTCGATTATTTCGCTCGCCAAATGAAAATAAAGCGACTGCTCGAATCACGGTTGGAACAATTGCACTTCTGGTTTCAGCAACCGGACTTGCGCACATGTTCAACGGATCTGAAGGCACCGGCGCTACGGCAATGCGCCATGGTGGTGGCTGGATTGGGTACGCAGTAACCAAACCGCTTATTGCAGTTTTGACGCCTCTAATTACATATCCAGTACTTTTCTTAATTTTCGGTTTTGGTTTACTTGTAGTAACTGCAACTCCATTTTCGCAAGTAGCGATTCGCATCAAATCAACATTTATATGGCTTAAGACCAAGTTGCCAAAACGTGGAAAAGTAGACGATGACGAGATTTATGAATCTCAACCTTTTGAATCACCTTTAGTCTCTGACTTCCATGAAGATCAGGAAGCAGACGACGAATACGAAGAACCTGCAGAAGAAGAGTTCGATGAAGAGTTCACGGTAGAGATTCCGAAAGCACATCCATCTACTGCGCCAGCAAAGCGACCAGTTCAGATGATGCTGCAGCCAGATAGTAAATATGTTTTGCCTTCGCCTGACCTACTTAAAGCAGGACCTACGGCAAAGGGCAAGAGCAAAGCAAATGACGCGATTGTCTCTTCTCTGACTGAACTTTTTGCAGAATTTGAAATTGATGCTCAAGTCACTGGTTTCATGCGCGGTCCAACAGTGACTCGATACGAAATTGAATTAGGTAGCGCCGTAAAGGTAGAACGAATCACTGCGCTATCAAAGAACATTGCTTATGCAGTTGCATCGAGTGAAGTTCGAATTCTTTCGCCGATTCCAGGCAAGTCTGCTGTTGGTATTGAGATTCCAAACTCGGACCGTGAAATTGTTGCGTTGGGCGACGTATTGCGCTCAAGTGTTGCCGGCCAAGATATGCATCCAATGCTTGTGGGTTTGGGCAAAGATGTGGAAGGTAATTACATCTGCGCTAACTTGGCAAAAATGCCACATTTGCTTGTAGCGGGTGCAACTGGAGCTGGTAAATCTTCAATGATTAACTCAATGATCACTTCGATCATGATGCGTTCAACACCAGATGAAGTTCGCTTAGTACTGATTGATCCAAAGCGCGTTGAGCTAAATGCATACGAAAATATTCCACATTTGATTACACCAATCATCACCAACCCAAAGAAGGCAGCAGATGCGCTGCAATGGGTAGTGCGCGAAATGGATCTTCGTTATGAAGATCTAGCAACATTTGGTTTCCGCCATATTGATGATTTCAATAAAGCAGTTCGCGCCGGCAAAGTAGCAACGCCTCCCGGTAGCGATCGAATTCTTGAACCTTACCCATATTTATTAGTAATCATCGATGAGCTTGCAGATTTGATGATGGTGGCAGCGAAAGATGTTGAAGAATGCGTAGTGCGCATTACGCAGCTTGCTCGTTCGGCAGGTATTCACTTAGTACTTGCAACCCAGCGCCCATCTGTTGATGTTGTTACTGGTTTGATAAAAGCAAACGTACCATCACGACTTTCATTTGCAACATCATCGCTTGCAGATAGCCGAGTTATTTTAGATGCACCAGGCGCTGAAAAACTTATTGGCCAAGGCGATGGATTATTTGTACCAATGGGCGCATCTCGACTAATTCGCATTCAAGGTGCTTATGTTTCAGAGCGTGAAATAGCTGACGTGGTTAGCCATGTCCGTAAGCAATTGGCGCCACGTTTCCGTGATGATGTAACCGCAGTGCAGAAGGTTGTTGTTAGTTCTGTAAATGAAATTGGCGATGATTACGAACTTCTATTACAAGCAGTTCATCTAGTAGTCACAACACAGATTGGTTCTACTTCGATGTTGCAACGCAAACTTCGCATAGGGTTTGCAAAAGCAGGTCGTTTGATGGATCTGATGGAATCTCGTGGAATTGTTGGACCATCTGAAGGTTCAAAAGCTCGCGCAGTGCTCGTTAAGCCTGAGGAGCTTAACGATGTATTGAGCACAATCAGCGACTAGCGGGTGACCGCAGGGGATGAGAATCCTAAATATTTATTGTTTGTTAACTTCCTGTATAGCCAACTAATTCTCCGGGTTCTAAACTGAGACACTGTTTAATCGCAAGGGGAATCTATGACTTTGGGAAAAAGTCTGACTGATGCGCGCAAAGCCGCAGGCCTAAATCTAGATTCACTTTCCACTAAAACTAATATTCGTCCTGCTTTGCTTCGCGAATTCGAAGAGAACAATTTTATTAATGCCGGCGGCGATACTTATGCCCGCGGACATTTACGTAGCATTGCGCGTGCCTTGAATATTTCTGCTGAAGATTTATTAAAACAATACGATCAAGAACATGCTCATGAAGAGCGAAAGATTCATTCAGCACTGGTCGAGAACAATGCAACTTTTGCATTGCAAGAACGCAAACGTCTGACAAATAAACAACTTGCAATTTATTCAGGTATTGGAATTTTCTTACTTCTTTTGACATCAGTTGTCGTAAATGGTTTAAAGCAGAGCGCTTCTTCACCAAAGCCAAAACCATCGCCAACAGCTTCAGCAACGCCATCTAAATCAGTTGCTCCAAGCCAAGCAGCAACACCTAATTCGTACTCATCAGGTAGCGGTGTTTCGGTGAGGCTAGAAGCGATTAATGGATCTTCGTGGTTATTTGTTAGCGATAAGAACGGCGTGACTTTGTATTCAGGTCGCGCAGCACAAGGACAAACTTTTGATTTTTCAAGTACCGAACTGGTTAATTTGCGAATTGGTAATGCCGGCGCGGTCAAACTCACGGTAAATGGCAAAGAAGTTCCGTCATTAGGTGGCGAAGGTGAAGTGGTTAATGTCAGTTATGGGGTAAATTCTTAGCCATGCCGAAAACCGTAGCCCTCATAACTATGGGCTGCGCTCGTAACGATGTTGACTCAGAAGAACTAGCTGGCCGCTTAGCAGCTGATGGTTGGAAATTAGTTGACGATGCTGCAAGCGCGGAAGTTGCCGTAATTAATACCTGCGGTTTTATTGAGAGCGCAAAACAAGATTCAATCAACACTTTACTTGAAGCACATGCTTTAAAAGGTAATGGTGTGACAAAAGCGGTAGTTGCAGTTGGTTGCATGGCAGAGCGTTACGGCGAAGAACTTGCCAGTGCGCTACCTGAAGCAGATGGCATTCTCTCTTTTGATGATTACCAAGATATTTCTGCGCGACTTGGCGATATTTTGTCAGGACATAAACCAGCGCCACACACACCGCAAGATCGTCGAAAGTTATTACCGATTGCGCCAGCTGATCGAGTGCGCTCCTCTGACTTTGCACGTAAGCGTCTCAACAATGATCCATGGGCACCGCTAAAGATTGCTTCAGGTTGTGATCGACGTTGTGCTTTCTGCGCAATTCCACAATTCCGCGGCGCTTTCGTCTCTCGTCATCCTTTGGAAGTTATCGAAGAAGCAAAGTGGCTTGCAGATCATGGAGTTAGCGAAGTTTTCTTAGTTTCAGAGAACACCACCAGTTACGGAAAAGATCTTGGCGATTTACGCGCGATGGAAAAATTAATTCCAGAACTTGCAAAGATTGATGGCATCAAGCGAATTCGACTTTCATATCTACAACCTGCTGAGATGAGACCGACTTTGCTGCAAGCAATGATTGAACATGAAAAAGTTGCGCCATATTTTGATTTATCTTTCCAACACACCTCAAAAGATGTGCTTCGCTCAATGCGTCGCTTTGGAAGCGCTGATGATTTTTTACATTTAATTAGCCAAGTGCGCGCTCTTTCGCCAGAAGCGGGAATTCGAAGTAATTTCATCGTTGGATTCCCTGGCGAAAAGGAGAGCGACTTCGAAGACCTCTGCCAGTTTATTGATGTTGCGCGCCTTGATGCTGTTGGCGTTTTTGGTTACTCCGATGAGGATGGCACCGAAGCGCTAAATATGGCGGGCAAGTTAGATGCTGATGAGCTTGCACATCGCGTGGCAACTCTTTCAACTATCGCCGATAACGCCGTCTCAGAACGCGCATCAATGCGAATTGGTTCTGAAATCGAAGTATTAATTGATGATCCTGAGTTACAAGAAGGTCGCGCAGCATTCCAAGGCCCTGAAGTAGATGGCACGGTTGGTTTTGAAGGCGATACCGATTACAAGATGGGGCAATGGGTTAAAGCTGTAGTTATCGATTCTGCTGGTGCAGATTTGATTGCGAGAGCAATATGAAAATAACACCAAATCAAATTACGGTGGCTCGCATTCTTGCGCTCCCAGCTGCGATTTGGTTTCTTTATCAAGAAGGAACCATCTGGCAATTAATTACCTGGCTGATTTTCTTTGCGATTGCCATGAGTGATGTGGTCGATGGACGTTTGGCTCGAAGTAGCGGCCAGATCACCGAAATGGGTAAATTCCTGGATCCCGTTGCAGATAAATTGATGTTGGCCTCGGTGATGATTCCATTGTCACTGCAACATCGCTTTCCATGGTGGGCAACATTTGCACTTCTCTTCCGCGAATTAGGCATCACGATTTTCCGTGCACTTGTGATTTCAGGTGGAGTGATTAGCGCTAATCGCGGCGGAAAACTTAAAACCCTAAGCCAGAACTTAGGTATGGGCTGGTTCGTGCTCCCGCTTCCAGCCTGGCTTGATTGGTTTAAATACGGCTGGCTTTATGTCGCAGTCGCGCTTACTTACATAACTGGATATTGGTATATCCGCGCCTGGCTTGCTTATCGCCAAGACGAAGTTAATTAACCTTTAAGTAGTTTGATTGCATAATCCATAATCTGTGTTTCATAATTTATGTGAACACCGATGTGGCTTTCATCTTCAATAAAATTTAATGTTGCGTTTGGAATATTTGCAGCTAACCATTTTCCATGAACAGGCGGAACATTTAAATCAAGACCCCCTTGAAAAATAACTACAGGCACTTTTACATCTCTTGGATCAAATCCCCAGGGTCCGAGATATGAACTGTAATCATCCTCAACCCAATCCCAACCTGCATTCATTGTCACCTGGCAAGAATCAAATAACGCTTTTGCGGATTCTTTTTCATAGCAGCGGCGATCATTTGTCGAAAGGTTTGGATCCTCAAGTTTTATTGATGTGCTTAATCCAATCCACTCTTCAAATCTTCTAATCAAACTCTCAAAATCATTTCTCAACGCATCGCCATATTCATCGATATCAGCCTGTTGCATTCCTTGGTAAAAATCATTGCCAAGCTCAGCAAATGGAGCGAGCGAACCTGAAGTAACAACTCCAACGCATTTTGGGTCCAACCCAGTTGCAATCGCATGCTGACCACCACCAGAGAGTCCAAAGTTCACCATTCGATTAATTCCTAGGTGATTAGCCAGCTCTGATACATCATGTGCAATATCAATTGTGATGCGGCCAGGCTTCTTTGAGCTATTTACATATCCAGATCTTCCAATAGCGAGCGCGCGAACGCCCCTGCTTTTGAAGTATTCAAACCAAGTCGGCCAGCCAGAGATGTCTTGGATGGTGCCTGCATGGAGGATGACTGCTTCAGGGGATTGGACCGCATTGCTTGAATATTCGAGATTGCGACCATCTTTGAGTTTGAAGTTCTCACGTTGCATCGGAAAAGAGTAGCTATAGCAACTGTTCTTCGAAAGAACCTCGTCAATGAGTCAGAAAATTAAAACGATAAGGCAAATGCCTAATTACTGTAAAAAGCCATAAAAATTAGGGCAAAGTAGCTCTGGCCAGTCTTGATACGGGCTCCTTTCTTTTTAATTGTGCATTATTTAGACACTTAATAGAATTGGAAAGTTATGAGCGGACAAACACATTCATTAAAGGGAATTGGCGTATCTCCTGGTGTCGCAGTAGGCCCGGTTCGCAAAATTGTTAACGTCGTCTCAGATGAAGCGATTTCGGCTTCTCCACGAGAGATTTTTGAAGCGCTAACTAAAGTCGGGGAAGACCTTGAGCGCTCTGCCGCGAATATTGAACTAGAGGTAGCAAAAGAAGTTTTATCTGCGCAATCAATGATTGCTCAAGATCCAGCGCTAGTTGAAGCAATTGGCGCAAGACTTGATCAAGACATCACTTATCCGGATGTTCGTGCAGATGTGTTCGCAGCATTCGGGGGATTTAAAGAAGCGCTGCTGGCAATTGGTGGATATTTCGCAGAGCGCGCTGCCGATTTGGATGAAATCTGCAATCGCTTGCTCGCTAAATTATCTGGCACCGAATCCGAAGGTTTAGTTTTAGATTCGCCAACAGTTATCGTGGCAGAGGATCTAACGCCTGCAGATACTGCAGCACTAAATTTGAAATATGCACTTGCGCTAGTAGTTGAAAAAGGTGGACCAACTTCACACACTGCAATTGTGGCCCGTGGCCTTGGTATTCCAGCAATTGTTGGTTGCGCAGGAATTATGGAACTTGCAGATGGCATTAATGTCATGGCAGATGGTCGCGCCGGTGAAGTAATTACCTCGCCTGATGAAGCAACTATTCACGAACGCCAAATTAAAGAAGAGGCACTTCGTGCGCGTGCTGCAAGTGTTACTGGTCCAGGAAAATTATCAGATGGCACACCAGTTAAATTATTAGCTAACTGTGGTGATGGTGATGGATCAGTTGCTGCGGTTGCTGCTGGTGCTGAAGGAATCGGATTGTTCCGAACAGAGTTACTTTTCCTTGATTCAAATACTGAACCCTCAGTTGAAGAACAAGTTCAGATGTATCGCACTGTATTTACGCCCATGGCTGGTAAGCGCGTAGTGGTTCGAACTCTTGATGCCGGCAGCGATAAGCCAGTTCCGTATATCAATGCAATTGACGAAGAAAATCCAGCACTAGGTGTGCGCGGTTGGCGTTTAACGCGCACTAGTGATGGCGTTTTAACGCGCCAATTACAAGCAATTGCTGAGGCGGCAAAAGGAATTGATATTGATCTTTGGGTAATGGCACCGATGATCAACACCCCTGCCGAAGCAGCTGATTTTGCCAAGCGCGCACGCGAATTAGGCATCAAACAAGTTGGCGTGATGGTGGAAACTCCTGCTGCTGCGCTACATGCCGATAAAGTCTTAGCAGAAGTAGATTTTGGTTCATTCGGAACTAATGACTTGACTCAATACGTAATGGCATCAGATCGTTTGGATTCACGACTTTCAGATATGACCAGCTCTTGGCATCCAGCAGTACTTCGAATCATTCAAATTGCGGCGCAAGCAGCTGGTCAATTGATCAAACCAATCGGAGTTTGCGGAGAAGCTGCAGCGAATCCATATTTAGCTGCAGTGCTCCTTGGATTAGGTGTGAATTCATTATCTATGGCGCCATCTGCAATTAGCGAAGTGCGCGGATTCTTATCGACGGTAGATTTAGCAACCTGCCAAGCTGCAGCGCAGAAAGCAATCACTGCAATTTCCGCAGAAGAGGCTGAAAAGTTTGCAAAAGAAATTTTAGAAGGTAACACAAAATAATGAGTACTACTAAGCAACAAGTAGAACAGATCATTGCGTATTTAAGTGAACGCGGTGAAACTATCTCTGTTGCTGAGAGCTTAACTGCTGGCGGTCTTGCAAATATGTTGACTAGCGCATCCGGGAGCTCTGCGGTTTTCGTTGGCGGAATTACTGCTTATCGAAATGAAATTAAATCCACTATGTTGGATGTAGCGCCTTCAATTATTGAATCTAATACTGTTGTATCTGAAGAGGTCGCTAACGCAATGGCAGATGGAGCACGTAAAGTCTTCGGAACTACTTGGGCTATTTCAACAACTGGTGCCGCAGGTCCAGATCCACTGGATGGCCACAAACCGGGTTCCGTTTGGATCTCAATACGTGGCCCAATTAACCAAGCTATTCAATTAAACCTCGAAGGCGGCCGCGAACAGGTCCGTAATGGCACTATTTCAACCGCCATTGGTACCTTTGCCCGTATACTTAAGTTTCGTACAGTTTAATTCGGTGAGTAAAACGGAAGGGGTTAGCAATGCTTCTACGCGATGCTGTTGGCAAAGAACTTCGCGCTGCTCGTGTTGCGCAATCACGCACCCTTCGCGATGTTGCTCGTGATGCCCGAGTTTCTCTTGGTTATCTTTCAGAGGTAGAACGTGGCCAGAAAGAAGCGTCTTCAGAACTTCTTGCAAGCATCTGCACCGCGCTAAACATTCAGCTTTCAACGTTACTTAGCGACGTTACTTCCCAAATTGCTAAGAATGAGAAGGTCCAACTTTCAGTTGTGTCACAAGATATTTCAGACGCTGCATAATATTTAAAAGCAAATGTCTGAAGAACTATACGCACGTCAACACGGCACATACCGAACTGTTCACGAATCAATCATCGTTGCAGCAAAGAAGTTAATTGCCGAACAAGGTTTTCGTGCGATGAACGTGGTTGATCTGGCATCCGAAGCCGAAGTATCCCGTGCAACTTTGTATAACCATTTCCGCGATAAGGAAGCTATCGGAATCGCGCTTGCACAATATGAAGTAGAAGGTGCATTAGCTTTCTTGGGAACACCAGCAGATTTTCTTATTAATTTTGCCACTGTAATTTCTCAAAGCGAAGTATTAAAAGCTCTGCGCGAACATGATCGCGATTTACTTCCGACAATTTTTATGCCGAATTACGATGAAGTTGCAGGTCCTATCTGGCGCCAAGTTGGGGAAGTGCTAAATCATCGTTTGGGCGAAGCAGCGCCGATTGCCTTTATATGGTTGGTTGGACAAGCGCTTGCACCGCTTTCGGTTGAAAGCATTAAAACTCAAGTCGAAGCGATGCTTCCAAGGACTCTCTTTTAGTCATGATTGAAGCGCTTAACGATTCACTCCGACGATTTGCAGATTTCAAAGGTCGCAGCAACAAGCTGCAATACAACTCATTCCTGCTTTTCTACATTTTGGTCGATTTGCTTATAAATTTATTAAATCCAAATGCGTTAGTTATTAATAATTTAATTATGGGAGCGCTCTTAGTTCCACTAATTGCAGTTGAAATTCGCCGCAGCCATGATGTGGGCAAATCTGGTTGGTGGATTTTGGTTCCGTTCTACAGCATTTACTTAATGTTTAAGAATTCTGTTCCTGAAGATCCGCAGGATCCACCTAGCTTTTTGTAGCGGCAATTACTCCCAAGCACATCTCATCTGAAGAACCTTCACCCCAAGTTATATATCGCGGCGCAAGACTGCTTAGCGCAGGTAATTTCTGGCGCAAAGTTGGATCGAAGGTGCACTGAACTCGAATAGTGTCACCAGGGCTTACCTTCACTGGCGTATTTAATATTTTTGCCGACTGATCATCAAAGTTGTAATTAGGCACATCTAGAAGAAGTTTTTCATTCGGTGTGCCTGGATTTAATATCAATTTCATAGTGCGACCAAGTAAGTGCATATGCGGTGCGGCGGCGATTACGGTAAAGCTGCTATTCATAACTTTGTCACAAGTTGAAGTAGTGGATGCTATTGGTCTAAATGGATTTTGACCGCATAGAGCGGCAATACCTGCTGCTTCTAGTGCACTTGAATTATTAGTTCTTCCAGCTAAATCAATTAACGATTGCTTGCGATCACAGAGCGGACCACTGACTCCTGATGGACAAGCAAGTTCTACTGGAGCTGGAAATAATTCTACGTGAAGTTGCTTAACAGTGGCTCCGCGCGATGGAATCACTTTCATCACAATTCTTGATTGATCTGTTTCTACTTTGCCACCATTTGCCGCAAGCAAGTTGTAATGCACTTGCAGCACAAAGCGCTCACCTTTTTTAAACGGAATTCCGTAACCTGCAGGTGAAACATCTATTCCGCGACCGGGCGCCCATGAACTAATCCAAGGTGAAGTCACAAATGAAGAGAGCATTCCGCCTAAACCAGAACCGCCAAAGCATGGCCAACCAGTTCCACTTTTATCTAGCGCAATTGCTTCCTGTAAATTGGCATCAGTAACTCTAAAAATGATTGCATGGTGCACATAATCTTTACGCTGCGGAATAAATTGTATTGATCTAATGATGGAATCTTCAGTGACTTTAGGATCTAGCAAGAAACAGCGGTAATCATCAGTTCCGTTTTTTGGTGCCGCAGGTAAATGAGCTTTGACCATTTTTACGGAATAGGTTTTTAAAGCTTCCTTCTTCTCTGACGCGATTGCAGACGTGGCTGAGCCCAAAAGTGATACCAAAATCAGTGTGATTAGCGCCCTATTCCTCATGACAAAAGGATACCTAATTTTTTTCGCCGAATTCTCTGGGCTAAAGTTGTACCATCATGAACAGCCGTAGCCGCGTTCGATCGAGTATCTCGGTACTCTTTGTAACTTTCCTTGCGCTTTTTATCGGTTTTAATTCATCACTTTCTGCAAGTGCTGCCGCATCCCATGAAATCATTAAGCGAATTACCACTGCACCAGGTGTGGTAATTGATACGACTTTGTATCTACCGAATAAGGTTCCGGCACCTGCAGTGATGATTGCGCACGGTTTCGGTGGCAGTAAAGATTCTGTAGCCGTAGATGCAAAGTTCTTTAGAGATGCAGGCTACGTTGTTCTAACTTGGTCATCTCGCGGTTTTGGTAAATCAACTGGATTGATTTCCATGAATTCCCAAGATGGGGAACTGGCAGACAGCAAAGCGCTAATTACTTATTTGTCGGGTCTCAATCAAGTAAAGAAAAATGGCAGCGATCCGATTGTTGCCATCATGGGCAGCTCTTATGGCGGAGCAAATGCGCTACTAACTGCAAGCACAGATAAACGTATTGATGCCGTAATTGCCGACATCACTTGGAGTCATTTAGGAAATTCGCTCTTCCCTCAGAATGTGATCAATTCAAGCGAACCTGGACCATTCAAGAAAGTTTGGGCGGGTACATTTTTTACTGCAGCTTCGCTTCAGAATGCTTTTCTAGGTGATTGCGGTTCATTTGCGGAAATTTGGTGTGCAACTTATAAAGAAGCTGCGCTAACTGGAATCCCAAGCAATAAATCTAGATATTTAATGGAGCAAGTTTCACCCTGGAATTATTTAGCTGACTTGAATGCGCCGACTCTTCTCTCGCAAGGTCAGGCTGATTCATTATTTCCTCTAAATGAAAGCATTGACACTGCGCGAGGAATCCAAAATGGACATCAAAAACTGCCTTTGGCAATGATCTGGCACGCCGGCGGCCATGACGGTGGTGTCAATGAAAGTAAGTACTTAAATAATCAGTATTTAAAGTGGCTTAATAAGTATTTATTGAAGGAAAAGATTGAATTTCCAGCGTTTCAGTACACAAATACCAATGGCTCGATTTCGCTCCAGGATTCAACGGTAATTCCCCGCAATTTCCAGAGTGATACTTTGCCTATTAATGGCCAGATTAATTCGCTACCGGTTATTTCGCCAGTGACTGCGATGTCTTATCCAATAGGCGGCATCCCAACAGCGATCTCTTCCTTGCCTGGAATTGGTGCAGCAGGATCACTTGCTTCCAAAGTAGTTTCTGGAATATCCGGATTTAGTCCAGCTTTCTTACCTGGGCAGAGCGCATTTCTTGAATCAGCCCCACTAACTAAACCGCTTTCAATTGTCGGTAATTCAAAAGTAAAAGTTCGAATTACTAGCACAACTGGCGATGCCACGCTCTTCTTTTCACTTGTAGTTAAAACTAAGAGCGGAGCAATTACACAACCAAATGGGATTGTCGCTCCGGTTAAGTTAACTAATATCCCAAAAACTGGAAGCGATGTTGAAGTTCAACTGCCTGCAGTGATTTTAGATGCTGCGGTCGGAGATGTTATTGCAGTTGGTATTTCAAGCACCGATCAGGGTTATGACATTCCAAAAACTTCACGCTTTTATTCAGTGGCGGCAATTTCGCCAATTGAATATCAGAGCGTTTCAGGAACTGCGGAAAATTCATCGGGACACTCTCTTGGTTGGCCAATCGCAGCATTCATAGTTTTGATTCTTGCAATTATTTATGTTCGCATGCGCAGACCAAATAGAATCGAAATTACCAAAGAAGCAGATTCATTGGTTGTGGTTGAAGATTTAGCAAAGGTATACAAAGACGGATATCGGGCAGTTTCTCACCTTTCATTCCAAGTTGAGCGCGGACAAGTTGTAGGCCTCCTAGGCCCGAATGGCGCTGGCAAGACCACAACTTTGCGTATGATGATGGGATTGATCTTCCCAACGGAAGGTCGCATTTATCTAAATGGCAAAGCGGTTTATCCAGGATCAAGTGCGCTCTCTGATTTAGGAAGTTTCGTTGAAGGACCAGGATTCTTGCCACATTTATCAGGACGAGAAAACCTAGATTTATATTGGCGATCAATCGGTCGCTCTGGCGAAAATCATTTAGCTGAAGTTGTTGCCATTACCAAGCTCGGAACAGCACTTGATAAGAAAGTGCGTTCCTATAGCCAAGGTATGCGCCAGCGTCTAGCAATTGCGCAAGCAATGCTCGGCATGCCAGATCTTTTGGTTCTTGATGAACCAACAAATGGTTTAGATCCACAACAAATCGCGGAGATGCGCCAAGTTCTCAAAGACTATGCAAAGACTGGCCGCACGGTAATCATCTCTTCTCACTTACTTGCAGAAGTCGAGCAGACATGTAGCCATGTTGTACTTATGCACCGCGGGCAATTAATCGCATTCGGGCCGATGAAGAAGATCTTGAGCAAGAATCGCAAGGCGAAGAACTTAGAAGAAATCTTCCTTGAACTTATCGGCGATGACTTGGTTATTGGAAAGGAGAAGCCATGAGCTATGTAGCATCAAAGACTCTACCTTTTTCAGTTGAGTTATATCGACAATTAAAACGTAAACGCACTGCATTTGCTTACGGCTTCGTAGTTTCACTACCGATTCTGGTTGCAATCGCAGTTAAGTTCGGACCATCTGGAAATAGTGGGGGACCAACTCGTCTAGGTTCAGGCACTGCAGATTTGATTGGTCTTGCCACCATCGGCGCTGCCAATTTCACAATCACGATGCTCTACTTTGCAACCCCATTCTTGCTGGTCACAGTAATCGCGCTCTTTAACGGCGATACAGTTGCAAGCGAAGCTTCTTGGTCAACGCTTCGTTACTTACTTGCATCCCCAGTGCCACGCACACGACTCTTAATTCAGAAAATTAAAGTTAGCTTAACTCTTTCAATGATTGCGATTTTGTTGATGCCTCTTTCATCTGCAATTGTCGGTGTAATTGCGTTCGGCACTGATTCTCTGCAAACACCGCTTGGTGCATCATTCGATAACAAAATTGCTCTGACCCGAATCGCAATAATCACGGGATATTTGGCAATTTCATTGCTTTTTGTTGCTGGCCTTGCTTTCTATTTAAGCGTCCGCACCGATGCACCTCTAGGCGCCGTTGGTGTAGCAGTGGGTATTTCGATTCTGCTAAATATCCTTGATGCCATCACTGCGCTTGGATCCTTACGCCAGTGGCTGCCAGTGCATTACTCATTCTCTTGGTTTGATGCGCTTTCAAACACCATCGATTGGTCTCAGATGATTCGCGGTGGAAGTTATTGCATTATCTGGGGTGTAATTCTTTATGCGCTTGCGATTAATCGCTTTGCGCACAAAGACATTACTTCCTGATATTTAAGCAACGATAGGATCGTTGGTGATTGGATTCCAATCACCGTAAACACGGACCGTTGATCCATTTCCGAATCCATTTGCCCAGAGTGAATCCATAAACGCACCCAACATTCGTACGCATCCGTGCGATGCCGGATATGGATATACCCATGCATCAAATTCAGATCCATGAACAGCTTGGCCTTTATTAAAAAAGAGCGGTCGATACATCCAGCCATCAGGATATGCAATTGATTAATACCATCGATTTACGAGCCATTGAACTTTAAATATCCCAGTATCA
>CAZUOG010000011.1:0-5568 GCA_964622225.1 uncultured Actinomycetes bacterium
AGCCTGGATGAGCGCATCCATTTCGCTTTCGACCTCTTCGAGTTCTTTCTTCAAACGAATAAGATCCTTCGCAAGTTCGGCACGGATTGATTTCAATTCGGTTGCTGTCCAGGTCTCTGTACCTTCAGTGACGACAAGTGGAGCTGGCGCCGCTTTGATTGGCTTGAGAGTCGGAGCTTTCTTACCTGGCTTTGGTTTGCGAACTGGAGGTGGAAGTACGAGTCGCTTCTCTTCAACGACGACGACATCGCTCGCCTCAACCTCTGGTTTGTAGACCGAGATTGTTGTTGCACCTTTGGCGGTTGAACTTGTGAGCGCTGTCTTGTGAGCGCCTTTGATAATCGCTGCTTGTGGCTTCTTTGGCGGGAGTTTCTTTGCCGGAGCTACTTTCTTTGCAGGCGCCGCCTTCTTCGCTGGGGCGACTTTCTTTGCCGGAGCTTTCTTTGCTGATGCGGCCTTCTTTGCTGGCGCAGCCTTCTTCGCAGCAGGTTTTGGCGCAGGCTTCTTCTTTAAGCGCGCGACCGCCTTTGATAATTTCTTTTTGATTGGCACAACGGCGAAGGCTAGCAGGGGCGTGCAATTCGTACCGTTGAGCCATGCATTAGACTTCATCTCTCTTACAGCAACGCATCGACCAGGCCATCACCTGCGAGCGAGTCAGAAGAAATGAGCCTCAGGCTCACGTAGAACTGACGTAAGAATCACGAAGTGGCAGCGAAAGCTGCAAGGCGGGTGGTACCGCGGTCATCCAATGATCGCCCCTCCACGGATAGATGCAATCGAATCTAGACCTTGGAGGTTGATGTGGCCGGCAATTCACCTTTTGTAGCGCTTCCACCGCAGATCGATCTCCCGAAAATCGAAAAAGAGATTCTTGATTTCTGGAAGACGCAAGAGATCTTTCACCAAAGCGTTGCACAGCGAGTCAATGGCGAATCTTGGACTTTCTATGAAGGTCCACCAACTGCAAATGGAATGCCTGGCACTCATCACATCGAAGCGCGGGTATTTAAAGATGTATTTCCGCGATTCCAAACCATGAAGGGTAAACACGTCATCCGTAAAGCCGGATGGGATTGCCACGGACTTCCAGTTGAGATCGCCGTAGAGAAAGAACTTGGTTTCTCCGGAAAAGGCGATATCGAGAAATATGGAATCGCCGCTTTCAACGATAAATGTCGCGAATCAGTACAGCGACATGTTGGCGCCTTTACCGAGATGACAGAGCGCATGGGTTTCTGGGTCGACTTTGATCAGGCATATTGGACGATGTCTGATGAATACATCGAAAGCGTCTGGTGGTCGTTAGCTCAGATCCATAAGAAAGGTCTCTTGGTTCAAGATCATCGCGTTGCGCCATATTGCCCGCGATGCGGTACTGGACTTTCTGATCATGAATTAGCGCAGGGCTATGAGACTGTCACCGATCCATCGGTCTATGTTCGATTCCCTATTACCTCAGGACCGCTCGCAGAACTTGGCGCCCAACTTCTTGTATGGACGACAACGCCATGGACATTGGTCTCCAACACCGCAGTCGCAGTCCATCCAGATGTCGATTACATCGTGGCGCGAACTGCAGCCAGCGATGAGCGAGCGCAAGAAGTTCTCGTCATCGCAGAAGCGCTAGCAAGCACGCTCGGTGAAGGTTATGAAACTCTGAAAACCCTCAAAGGGCGCGATCTTGAACGCACTACGTATCGCAGACCGCTAGATCTCGTTGAGATCCCTGATTCACATTATGTGCTTCTCGCTGATTACGTCACCATCGAAGATGGAACTGGATTGGTTCATCAATCCCCTGCTTTCGGCGCAGATGACTTAGCAACCTGCCGTCGTTACGGCCTTCCGGTCGTCAATCCGGTCGAAGCTAATGGCCACTTCGCTTCAGATGTTCCACTTGTCGGTTCTATGTTCTTCAAGGAAGCCGATAAGACTTTGGTCAAAGAATTGAAATCAAAAGGCGTGCTCTTCCGCCACCAACCTTATGAACACTCCTATCCGCATTGCTGGAGATGCCACACGCCGCTGATCTATTACGCGCAACCATCGTGGTACATCCGCACCACAAAGATCAAAGATGAATTGCTCCGCGAAAATGCCAAGACCGATTGGCATCCAGAGACGATCAAAACTGGTCGTTATGGTGATTGGCTAAACAACAATATTGACTGGGCACTTTCGCGCAATCGCTATTGGGGCACTCCGCTTCCAATCTGGCGCTGCGAAAACAAACATGAAATTGCAATCGGATCTTTAAAGGAACTCGGCGAACTTGCAGGTCAAGAACTTTCAAACCTAGATCCGCATCGACCATATGTTGATGACATTAAGTTCCCATGCGCCGAGTGCAAGAGTGAAATGGTGCGCGTTCCAGAAGTAATCGATTGCTGGTACGACTCTGGTGCGATGCCATTTGCACAATGGGGCTATCCGCATAAGCCAGGATCTGAAGAGAAATTTAAGAATTCCTATCCAGCGGATTTTATTTGCGAAGCTATCGATCAAACTCGTGGTTGGTTTTACACCTTGATGACAATCGGAACTTTGGTTTTCGATCAATCTTCATACAAAACCGTGCTCTGCCTTGGCCATATTCTTGATAAAGATGGCCGAAAGATGTCAAAGCACTTAGGCAATGTGCTTGAACCAATGGCGCTCATGGATCAACATGGCGCAGATGCAGTGCGTTGGTTTATGTTGGCCGCCGGTTCTCCATGGGCTGCTCGTCGCGTAGGGCATGATGCAATTCAGGAAGTTATTCGCAAAACACTATTAACATATTGGAACACAATTTCTTTCATGTCGCTCTACGCAAGAGCGTCCAAATTTGATCTATCACAATCTCCTGCGCAAGTCGGCCGTCCAATTATGGATCGCTGGATTTTGTCTGAACTTCAATTATTAGTAAAAGATGTTGACGCTGCATATGCAGATTTTGATTCACAAACTGCCGGTCGACTACTTGCAACATTTATCGATGATTTATCAAATTGGTATGTACGTCGTAGTCGTCGTCGCTTCTGGGATGGAGACCCAGCAGCACTTGCGACGCTGCACGAATGCATAAAGACACTTACTCAATTAATGTCACCGATGGTTCCATTTATTTCTGAACATGTCTGGCAAGAATTAATTAAGCCAGTTGAAGCAGATGCTGCAACTTCAATTCATTTAACTTCTTGGCCAGCTGTCAATGAATCGCTTATTGATTTAACTCTGCGCGATCAAGTTGCCCTAACCCGCCGTATCGTGGAATTAGGCCGTGCCGCACGTGCCGAATCGTCAGTAAAGATTCGTCAGCCGCTGGGTCGCGCACTTATATCTGCAAGTGGTTGGTCTAATTTGCCATCTGACATGAGAGATCAAATAGCAGATGAACTAAATGTTTTAGATCTTGAAGATATCGCAAATGCATCTGGTGATTTAGTTTCAGTAAGTATCAAAGCAAATTTCCGTGCACTCGGCGCGAAGTACGGCGGGGCGGTTCAGGAAGTTGCTAAATTGATTGCAGCTACAGATGCCGCAAAGTTTGTAGCTGAGGTTCGTGCCAAAGGAAGCGCCAAACTAGGCGAATTCGAAGTTACGTCAGAAGATCTAGTTATCACTGAGCAGCCAAAGAGTGGTTGGTCAGTTACAAGCAACAATGGTGAATCTGTCGCTTTGGACTTAACTCTCACTCAGGAACTGATTAACGCTGGAAATGTTCGTGAAGTAATTAGAGCTCTGCAAGAAGGCCGAAAGAGCGCTGGATTTGATATCTCTGATCGAATAATCGTGACTTGGAATGCAAATTCAGAAATTGCACCTGCAGTTAATGAATCTATCGATCACATCAAGCGAGAAGTATTGGCGGTAGAGATGAAACATGATGCTTCCCTACTCTGCGATACCGAGCTGGGATTTACTTTCAACCTACAGATAAGTTAAAGCTAAACTCTGCAAAATCTGTACTGCAAAGAAAAGCACAATAAACGATAAATCCAAAGCCACGCCACCTAAACGAAGCGGTGGAATAAATCTGCGGAAAAACTTAATTGGCGGATCTGTGAAGGTGTAAACGCTTTCAGCGAACCAGAGCATCAAGCCACGTGGAGACCAACCAGGCTTAAACATTCGCACATAATCAAGAATTAAACGGGCAAAGAGGGCAAAGATAAATACTTGAAGAAAACGTGCGACCCAAATGCCGAGCATTAATTATCAGCTCTGATTAAAGAAACTTGCTTCAGCTGCAGCTGTCTTAACCTCAGATGAGACAGTTACATTTGCTGGCGATAGCAAGAAAACTTTAGATGTGACTCGTTCGATTGTGCCGTGATGGCCAAATACAAGTCCACTTGCGAAATCCACTAAGCGCTTACGCTCTTCATCGCCCATGTCAGTGAGATTCATTAGGACAGTGTTACCTTCACGGTAACGCTCTCCGATTACACGTGCTTCATTGTAAGAACGCGGATTCACTGTGAAGATTTGATTTGATGCAGCTGGCGCAACTTGTGCCGCTGCTACCGGTGTTGCTTGGACTGCAGCGAATGAGCGTGATTCACGAACGCGAATTCGTGGCGCCTCAACTTCGTTTGAGACTTCTTCGCTCTCGAGGTCATCTGTTAGACCGAGAAAATTTCCGAGTTTCTTTAAGCTAGACATAGGTTTAAGTTTAAGTAATTTACGTTCGCGAACCGAGGATTGAAGAGCCTATGCGCACATGTGTCGCACCGTAATTTATCGCCGCTAAATAGTCTCCGCTCATACCGGCAGATAAATATGGAGCTTTAGGGTATTGGCCTTTGAAATTTTGATGAATTTCGGCCAATCTTTCAAATGCCGAATTCGGCTCTTCTCCGAGCGGGGCAACCGCCATCAACCCTTGGAGCTTCAGATTTGAAGTGTTCAATATTGCTTCTGCAATTTGGTTAAGGTCTTCAGGAAGCGCTCCTCCGCGATGCACCTGGCCATCAAGTGAGACCTGGATAAAAATTTCTAAATCTTTATTGCTAGCTTTGGAAAGCAATTCAACGTACCGGGTTGAATCAAGAGTTTGCACGACATCTGCCCAATTCGAAATTGACTTCAATTTATTGCTCTGCAACTGACCTTGAAAATGCCATTTACCTGCAACTAATGGCGCTTTTTTCTTACCTTCTTGATCACGATTCTCGCCAAATTCAGTAACGCCAAGTTCTGAAAGAATCTGAGCATCAGATACCGGAAAAGTCTTTGTAACTACAATCAAATGAATATCGGCAGGAATCGTTGCTTTAACAGCCGATAAATTGGCCGCTAATTCTGCTCTGCGATCTAAAGCCAAATTACACCTGCCTGTCGACCAGTGGTTCCATCTCTTCTGTAAGAGAAAGTGTTCTTATCCTCGAGAACACAGCTAGATAAATCCAGAAGAATCGTGTCCCTCAAATCTGTTTTAAGGCCAGCTACTAAATCTAAAGTTTTCTTGCCGGTTCGGATACTTGAATCCGAAGCTGGGTATTTGGTAATGACCTCTTCATAAATATCAGATCCAACCTCATAACAACCACCGCAAATATTCGGACCTACATAAGAATGGAT
>CAZUOG010000011.1:5691-20344 GCA_964622225.1 uncultured Actinomycetes bacterium
GGACCTATATAAGAATGGATCTGCTCCGCTCCAAGGTCTCTCATCGCATCGATTGTCTTGCGAGCAACTCCATTCATTAGCCCTTTTCGACCAACGTGAACTGCAGCGACTGCCACATCCGATTTCAGTAATAAAGGGATGCAATCTGCAACCATGACTGCAACCGCCAATTTATGTTCAGTTGTAATTAGCGCATCGCAAGTTGGAATGCTTACGTTATTTTCTACCAACACTACGGTGTCGCCATGGACTTGGTTCATAAAAACTATGGGCATGCCAATTTGTGATTCAAGTTGGGCTCGATTTTCACTTACCGCTGTTGGATCATCCCCAACATGATCGCCCAGATTGGCGGAATCAAAGGGAGATTTACTAACTCCACCTAATCGATTGGTGAAGATAAACGGCATTCTGGCTACGGCTTTATCTATTTCATAAAGTCTGGAACGTCGATTTCATCTTCAGAGACCAACTCTTCGAATGAAATGCGACGACGCGGTGTTTCACCAGTAATTTCCATGGCAACCTGCAGTGGATCGTTATCTACGACTGGGTCTGCATGGCCAGAAATCTCATTAGTTGTAATGGTTGGACGCTCAATCTTCTTTGGTTCGCCACCATCAAACCCTGCAGCAATTACAGTAATGCGGACTTCATCGCCCAGGGCATCGTCGATAACGGTTCCGAAAATGAATTTCGAATCTGGATGAGCAGCATCTTGAACTAATTGGCAAGCTTCATTGATTTCAAATAAACCTAAATCACTTCCGCCGGCTACTGAAAGCAAGATACCCATTGCACCATCAATTGATGCTTCAAGGAGTGGAGATGAGATTGCAAGTTCTGCTGCGCGAATTGCACGATTCTCACCACGAGCTGAACCGATACCCATAAGTGCAGCACCGGCACCTGTCATAACTGCCTTAACATCTGCAAAGTCCAAGTTAATTAAACCTGGCTGTGTAATTAATTCTGTAATACCTTGAACGCCTGATAACAAAACTTGATCAGCGCTCTTGAATGCATCTAGAGCGGTAATTGCACGATCAGAAATTGCAAGAAGTCGATCATTTGGAATAACAATTAAAGTATCTACTTCAGAACGTAGCGCTTCAATTCCGGAATCTGCCTGAGTTGTTCGTAATTTTCCTTCAAATGAAAATGGTTTAGTTACAACACCAACAGTTAATGCACCTAGTTCGCGCGCAATCTTTGCAACGACCGGTGCGCCACCAGTACCAGTTCCGCCACCTTCACCAGCAGTTATGAAAACCATATCTGCACCACGAATCGCTTCTTCAATTTCATCAACGTTATCAAGTGCTGCTTCGCGACCAATTTCTGGAGCTGCACCTGCACCAAGTCCGCGAGTAATTTTGCGACCGATATCTAATTTCACATCTGCATCACTCATTAACAACTGTTGTGAATCAGTGTTCACTGCAATGAACTCAACACCTTTTAATCCGGCTTCGATCATGCGATTAATTGCGTTAACTCCGCCGCCACCAATGCCAACAACTTTGATGACTGCTAAATAATTCTGCGGTGCCGCCATAATCTCCCTCTAGCCTTTATGTTGTAACCTAAACGTTTACTTCAGGGTTACAACTACTCCATACTTGGTGGCGGAAAATTAGTTATTTATGGGTGACTATTCAATTACCGACACGGTTATTTGACCGTGGGTTTAGTCGGATCACTTACATCCATTTCAGTTATTTTTTTATTCTCCGAAAGAGCGATTAAAGCCTTATAAATCTTTATTTTTACAGTGGTATTTGAATTCCTGCCCCAATTTATTTGCAACTTATCTTTTAGAGTTATTTGAAAATTCTCAGTCGATGAGGCCGAGATGGCCGTGACCTGATTCCTCAAATCTGCCGGCAGTGCTAAATAAAGCTCAATCGCTGCTGCCCGAGAAGTCTCGCTTCCGGCACTTATTTGGACCAATTTCTTATTCTCAGCTACCGGAGAGGTAAAGAGCACTCCGCTTGCGTCTATGAATTTATCTCCAGATACTGCAACTGGAACTCTTGCGTCGAGTTTGATTGTCAAATTTCGTGACACCCAATTTCGTTTTACTTTTACTTCTTTAATCCAATCTATTCCTGATAGCGAAAGTTTGGAAGAAATATTTCTTGGTTCTACGCGAGCTAACTTTTCACCAATTTTAATATCTGCAATCTGCAAAACTTGTTTGGTAATTTGAGAATTTGGCGAACCTTCAACTGCTATAGATTTAACAGTAAAAATATTGGTCCAGCCAAAGAGAAATGCCAGGGTTGCAATTAAGAGAATTGTGATGCCAACAAATAATTCACGTTTACGAAGCACGACAAACCTAATTTGACTTCTTGCTTAGCTCTTCAAGAATAATGGGACCCAATGAACTTACATCGCCAGCGCCGAGCGTAATAATTACATCTCCCGGTTTTGCTTCTTGGGCTACCGCTTCAGTTACGGAAATAAAGTTAGGTTCAAAAGTTCCGGAGGACATAAGTTTCACAATGTTTGCGCTTGATACACCAGTTATTGGTTGTTCGCTTGCTGCATAAACTTCAAGCAGCCAGGCATGGTCTGCAATTGATAGTGATTGCGCAAATTCCTTCATGAATGCTTTGGTTCTGGAATATCTATGTGGCTGGAAAATAACCAACAATCTGCCGCCACCTGCGTATCGTTTAGCTGCAGTTAACGTTACATTGATTTCTGTTGGATGATGACCGTAGTCATCAATGACTCTTATTCCTCCGACGCTCCCCTTTAATTCAAAACGTCGACCAGCGCCATGGAACTTAATCAATCCATCCAATATAGATGTGGCCGAAAGCCCTAATTCCAGGCCAACTGCCAAGACTGCTGCAGCGTTTAGCAAATTATGTTCACCAGGAATCGATAGCTCTAAAGTCCCAATTTTTGCGCCATTCCAAAGAACTCTAGCTGATGATCCCGAAGCAGATAGCGATATTTGATCAACTTTAAGAGCGGCTTTCTCGCTCTTGCCGTAACCGATACTTTTTATCTTTGCACTTGCCGCAATTTTGCTTGCACCTTCATCATCTGCGCAGTAAACCAAAAAACTGGTAATTGTTTTTACGAATTCTTCGAACGCCTGGAAAACTTCTGCTTCCGATTTAAAGTGATCGACATGATCCCACTCAACGTTTGTAATGATTGCAGCATGCGGATGGTAAGCGACAAATGAACCATCTGATTCATCCGCTTCCGCAACAAAGTACTTACCAGTTCCGCGATGAGCATTCGATCCTGAACTTTTTAGAATGCCGCCAATTGCAAAAGATGGGTCAACTCCTGCACTTTGCAATGCAACAGTAGCCATAGATGAAGTCGTAGTCTTACCGTGGGTTCCAGCCACTGCAATAGATACTGAATCTGACATCAAAAGGGCGAGAGCTGAGGCGCGAGTTATTTCTGAAATTCCAGAATTTTTTCCCGCTTCCCTTTCTGGATTGTTCGGCTTTATCGCGTTTGAAAAAACAATTAGATCCGCACCAGAAACATTTTCGGCCTTATGGCCTATAAAAACTTCTGCACCAAGCGCTCTAAGCGCATTCAACACAGACGAATCTGAGGCGTCGGATCCTGAAACTTTTATTCCATGTGAAATTGCAATTCGTGCCAAACCGCTCATTCCAGAACCACCAATTCCTATGAAATGAACTCGCTTTCCAGTTAATTCCTGCAATTTCATGAGATAACTCTTTCAATGCAATCGGCAATTTGTTCTGCCGCATTTAACGGAGTACCAAATGCTTCAACGCTACCCTGCTTAAGCAATCTAGCGAGGTTGGTATTTAGCCATTCGGAAGTGAAATCGCGCTGTTGAATTATCTCTGCTTTATGTGCCGCAACTAATTCATTTGCATTTAGCGCCTGTTCACCGTTGCCAATTGGAAGGGGCACAAAAATTGCATACTTTCCTAGGGCTGCAAATTCAGAACAAGAAATGGCGCCACTTCTAGATATCACAACATCGGCGGCTAAGAGCGCAGTAGCCATATCTTCGATGTAACTAACTGGTCGGTATCCAGATTTAGCTTCAGGCAATTTATTCTCTTTACCCAGGGAATGAATAACATCAACGCCATTAAATTCAGTTTGAGCAATTACTTCATTAATTGCCCGTGATCCGCTTGATCCACCTAATATCAAAATCAATTCACCGGAAATGCCAAGTTCAGATTTAGCGTTCTTGCGTGCAACTCCCCAATCGACTTGATTTGCAGCTTTTACAATTTGAGCTCTGAGCGGATTCCCAACTACTCGCGCTTTATTTAAACCTGAATTCGGATATGCAACCGCTACTTCCTTGGCAAATATCGCTCCCAATTTATTTGCCAACCCAACCTTGGCGTTCTGGTCATGAATCACGATTGGTTTTCTGAGTAGGGCAGCAGCTATGTATGCAGAACCTGCAACATATCCTCCAAAACCAACGACCACATCAAACTGCTTTACGATTGCGGCAGTTTTAATAATTGAATTAATGAAGCGAAACGGAAAAAGAATCGCAGATATATTTAATTTTCGAGGTGCAACTACTTTTGGAATTAAGAATAGAGTGCCATTTCGCTCTGGAATTAAAGTTACCTCAAGTCCAGATTTGGTTCCGAGAAATGCAACTTCATCGCCAGGATTTCTTTTGCGCCAAACTTCGCTAACTGCCCAAGCGGGTTCGATATGTCCTGCAGTTCCGCCACCGGCAAAGAGAATGCGATTCACTTCTACTTTGCTCCTCTCGGCCAGCGGACGTTTATCTCCTTTGAAACTTGTGGGTCTCTAAGAGCAATTCCTGCGACGAACCCTAGCGCGCCAACTAGGGCAAGCAGTGAAGATCCGCCATATGAAATTAATGGCAGCGTGACACCAACCACTGGAATCAAACTAGTTGCTGAAGCTAGATTAATTAAAGATTGAAAACCGATCCAGAAGGCAATTCCGAGGCCTAGATATCGACTAAAAGTGTCTTTCGCAGATAATGCAATTTTAATAATGCAAATTACCAATAATGAGATAGCAATCAACGTCGCAATGGTTCCCAAAAGTCCGAACTCTTCACCGATAACTCCAAAAATAAAATCTGTGTGTGCCTCGGCAAGATTTCCCCACTTTTGTTTACTGGAACCAATTCCAGAACCAAATAACCCACCGCTACCTAAAGCCATCAAACTATGTGCAGGTTGCCATCCCGCATTTTTGTAGATGCCATCTGCAAACGGATGAATAAATGCAGTAAAACGAGCGATTCGATATGGCTGGATTGCGATAAGTACAGCAACACCAAGGATTCCAAGACCGCCGAGGATTCCGATCAATTTGTTATCTGCGCCTGCCAAGTAAACCAAAGTGGCGAGAATTAAACCGATTACAACTGCAGAGCCCAAATCTCCACCAAACAAGACAATCGTGAGAACCAAACTAAAACCAAATGAAAGCTGGAAAAAAATCTGACGAGGATTGTGAACATTTTTCTCAATAATTGCCGCTGCCCAAATAATTAGTAGAACTTTTGCGACCTCTGAGGGCTGGAAATCTAAAGGACCGATTGATACCCAGTTCTTGTTTCCATTGATATCAACACCAAATGGGAAAAGTAACAACATAAAACCAAGGGCCAGAAATAATGTAATGCGTGCAATTTTCTTTACATTTTGAATAGGAACTTGGGCAATTATCCAAGCGCCAGCAACAGAAATAATTGAAAGCACAATTTGCTTACCGCTGATTGTGAATGAATTGCCTCCAATAGTTAAACCCGTAACCTGGGCAGCAGAAAAAACCATGATGTCTCCGAAAATAAGAATGCCCAGAGAAATAAAAAGAAAAGTCTTAAAAGTGGATGCGGGAGTTCTGAACATCAAACAAACTTCTTAACTGCTTCTACGAATTGATCGCCGCGGTCTGCGTAATTCTTAAATTGATCCATTGACGCACATGCTGGAGCCATAAGCACTGTATCCCCTGGTTCGGCTAATTCGCGCGCTTTCAAAACTGCACTTTCCATAACGTTTTCGCCATCGATTCGATAAAACTCGATTCCGTGTTTCGCCAATTCGGTAGCGATCAGCTCTCGATCGGTTCCAATAAGTAATGCTGATTTAATTCGATTTTTTGATTTTTCCACTAAATCTTTGAAATTTGCACCTTTGGCTAATCCACCTGCAATCCAGATTGATTTAGTTGCCGAGAATAGTGAGGCCTGTGCAGCATGTGGATTTGTGGCTTTTGAATCGTTGACCCAGCGAATTCCATTTTTCTCTATAACTAATTCGATTCTATGCCTACCTGGCTTAAATCCCTTTACTGCGGCGGCGATAGATTCCAAATCTGCGCCAACCGCCCTTGCTAGCCCTGCCGCAGCCAAAGTATTTGCTACGGCATGTGGAACGGTTGGTTGGATGTCATTTAATTCGCAAATTGCGCCAGCTTCTGACGGATCAGAAGTGAATGCTCGATCAACTAGCAATTCTTCTACAAGTCCTAGCTGTCCATGCGCGGGAGTGTCCAGACCGAAATAAATCTTTCGGCCACTCCAACCGCTAACAGATTGAACTAAATGTTGATCCTGTCCGTTAATTATTCCAATATCCGTGTGAGCTAATAACTTAGTTTTGGCTCGGGTGTACTCTTGAAAAGAGCCATGCCAATCAGTGTGATCATCTGCGATATTCAGAATTGCAACTGCGCTAAATTCCGGATCTTGCATCCAATGAATTTGAAAACTTGATAACTCTAATACCAATACATCGAATTTCTTGTCGCTAAATAATGTTTCTATTACTGTCGTACCAACGTTTCCGCAAGCAGCTGCCGCTATTCCTGATGCATTAAGCATCGCAGCCGTTAACTCGGTCGTGGTGGTCTTTCCATTTGTGCCGGTTATTGCAATCCACTTTTGATTCGGTTGGTGCAAGTTTCTAAAGTGCCAAGCAATATCAACTTCATTTGTGATTCTAACTTTTTCATTTTGCAGAGCTTGCACAAGTGGATGGCTCGGCTTCCAACCTGGCGAAACTATTGCTATATCGAAATTGAGATTCTCTAAATCATCGATTGGATGGATAGCAAAATCATTCACTGGCTTTTCATCTGCAATATGTACTGAAGAACCTAGCTCCTCGATTATTTTGGCGACTGCACTTCCAGTGACTCCTCCGCCAAGGATTAAGACTTTCTTTCCCGCAAATTCCATAAGTTACGCAGCTACCCACTGTGCATAAAAGAGACCAAGGCCAATTGCTACAGAGAGCCCAGCGAGAATCCAGAATCTAACAACGATTGTTACTTCACCCCAGCCTTTTAATTCGAAATGGTGTTGAAGCGGCGCCATTCGGAATATTCTTTTTCCGCCACTCATTTTGAAATATCCAACCTGAATGATCACCGATAAGGTGATTAATACGAATAGACCACCAAGTGCGATTAGAAGTAATTCGGTGCGCATTGAAATAGCTAACCCTGCAAGTGCGCCACCAAGCGCAAGTGATCCAGTATCTCCCATGAAAATCTTTGCAGGCGAGGTATTCCACCAGAGAAAGCCAGTGCAAGATGCAGCAAGTGCTGCAGCGAGAACCGCAAGGTCCATTGGATCTCTTACTTGATAACAATTAACAACTTGTGCTTCCAGACAAGACTGTCCAAATTGCCATACGCCGATTAAAACGAAGGCGAGAAATGACATTACCGATGCGCCGGTAGCCAATCCATCCAATCCATCAGTTAAATTGACTCCGTTACTTGTTGCAGTAACCATAAAGATGACCCAAATGATTAATGCAACTAAAGACAATTTGAAAGAGGTATCTCGAAGGAATGAGAGATTAGTTGATATTGGAGTTAGTCCTGCTTTATCTGGAAACTTAGTTCCGAAATAACCAAATAAGCCGGCCACAATTACTTGACCGATAATCTTTTGCTTACTGTTTAAGCCTAAAGAGCGCTGTTTAACCACTTTAAGGTAATCATCAATAAATCCAACTAAGCCTAAACCAGTAAACAAGGCAATCACTAAAAGTGCAGAGACACTAAATGCAATACCTAAAACAATATGTGCCAATGAATAACCAGCGATTGCGGAGAAAATAATCGCAATTCCGCCCATGGTTGGAGTACCGCGTTTTGAATGATGACTTTGTGGACCATCGTCACGAATCATTTGTCCGTAGCCATGACGGGCGAGCAATCTAATTAAAGCTGGTGTTCCAAATAAACTGAAAATTAATGAGAAAACTCCCGCAAGCAGAATTTCTTTCAATTAACTCTCCCACCCTGCAATTAACGCATCCGCTAACCGCTCTAGTCCTTCTGCACGTGATGCTTTAACAAGCACTACGTCTCCTGCTGAAAATTCTTTAATTAGTGAAGTCGCTGCTTCCCAATTATCGAAATTAAGTGATGCGCCATAATCAGGCGCATTTATTGCGACCAAATGATCGACACTCAAATCTCGGGCAAGGGTGCCAATTTTCATATGTGCTTGGCTAGAAGACTCGCCGAGTTCATGCATCTTTCCAAGGAAAGCCCAAGCAGAGCCGCCTCGTTCTTGCGCGAATAAACGCAGTGCAAATAAAGCTGCCTCCATTGAATCCGGATTAGCGTTATATGCATCATTAATAATAAGTAAACCTGGTAGTTCATGTAATTCCATACGCCACTTAGATTTATTTTCAGCGGTAGAAAGCGCAGTGGCAATATGTTCATTTGAAACACCTAGCGCAATAGCTGCAGCCGCAGCTGCCAGAGCATTAGATATCTGATGCGCACCAACTAAACGCAAACCTACAGAGACTCGGCCTTCTCCATCGACTAGATCAAAGTGTGGGCATCCCTCACGAATTTCAACATCTGCTGCGCGTACATCGGCTCCTGGAATTTCTCCAAATGTAATAACTCTTCCCGCGTGGCCCTCAGCCATTTTTGGCGTGAATTCATCGTAAGTTCCAAGCACCGCGATTGCATCTGTGGCAAGCGTTCTAATTAATTCACCCTTAGCCTTAGCGATATTTTCTACGCTACCAAATTCCCCTAAGTGTGCGCTGCCAACTTTGAGAACCACTCCAACATCAGGCTTAACTATGGAAGTTAACTTTGCAATATCGCCTACATGTCTTGCGCCAAGTTCAGCTATACAGAATGCTGTTTTCTCATCACATCGCAATAAATTAAGCGGAGCACCAAGTTCATTATTAAATGAATTCTCCGGCGAAATAGTTGGGCCGATGCTTTCAAGAATATGATGCAGTAAATCTTTAGTAGTAGTTTTACCTTGAGACCCTGTAATTCCAATTACTTTTAATTGAGGTAGCTGCAATCTCACGTACGCGGCAAGCTTACCCAAAGCCTCCAAAACATCAGGTACTTCAATATAAGGTGCGCTGACTGCTTTGGTCACTAGCGCAAACACGGCACCATTAGAAATCGCGCTCTCAACAAAATCATGCCCATCAGCATTTTCACCTTTTAGCGCCAGAAAGAAAGAACCTGGCTCTGCTTTACGAGAGTCAAATACTGGAGCCAGCCAGACTTCTAAGTTTCCATCTACGTTAAGTTTACCGCCAACGATTTCTGCAATTTGAGATGTTTTGAGTCGAATCATTTTTTACCTGCAATTGCTTCAGCCAGAATTTTTCGATCATCAAATGGGTGTTTGATTCCTGATATTTCCTGACCAGTTTCATGGCCTTTACCAAGAATTGCAATCACATCTCCCGGCTTTGCCAATTCCACAGCTCGGTAAATTGCAGCTTTGCGATCGGCTATAACTTCACCAGCATTGTTAACAGCTGAAGTCATTTGAGTAAGAATTTCTTTTGGATCTTCGCTTCTTGGGTTATCGCTAGTGAAAATTGGCAAATCTGCAGCCAAAAGCGCTTTACCCATAAGTGGACGTTTGGATTTATCTCGATCACCGCCGCAGCCTAAAACTGCAATCAATTTTCCTTTAGTTATTTCTCTTGCGCTTTTTAATACATTTATAACAGCATCAGGAGTGTGTGCATAATCAACAAAAGCCAAGAAGTCTTGCCCAACGTTTACTTGTTCCAATCTTCCAGGTGCGCCAATGTATGAAGTTAGATTTGCCGATATTTCTATTGGGTCTACCCCACTTTGTACCGCGATTGCAATTGCCATCAATAAATTATCTAAATTGTAATCACCAATTAATTTGGTAACACCTTCAATTAATACGCCTTGCGCACCACGAATCTTGATTTGAGTTGACGAACCGAAATGTGTGATTTCCTCGTAGCGCCAGTCAGCTTTGCCGGTGCGAGAAATTCTGATTACTGGAATCTCTGCCGTATCCGCAAGTTTGGCGCCATATGAATTATCAATATTTATGAAACCTAATTCACTAATGCCATATTTGAATAATTTAGATTTTGCATTGAAATATGAATTCATGTCGCCGTGAAAATCTAAATGGTCTTGAGTCAAATTAGTAAAGCCGGCAACTTTAAAGCGTGCGCCACTGACTCTATGTAATTCAAGTGCATGACTAGATACTTCCATTGCCACCGCGCGGCAATGGCGTTCGCGCATCGTGCTGAGCATTGATTGCAATGGTGCTGCTTCGGGGGTAGTGTGAATTGATGGCAAAATTTCATCATTTATCTGAGTGTTTACCGTACCAATTAGGCCACTATCCCATCCTGCTCGCTGCCAAATCTGATGCAAAATTGTAGTGACTGTGGTTTTTCCATTTGTCCCGGTAATTCCAACAGTAAACATATTGGAGCTTGGTTCTTCGTAAATGAATGATGCGATTTCCCCAACAATACGGCGCGGATCTTCAACTATAAGCGTTGGCAGTTTGTCATTTTTACCTTTGACATCTGTAATTATCGCAACTGCTCCATTTGATATTGCCTGATCAATAAATTCAATCCCATGATGTTTGGCACCATTGATTGCTACAAAAATATCACCTGGCTCTACTTCCGCAGCATTCTGCGAAATTCCATTGATTTCAATATCTTGCTCAAAATCAGCACCAAGTAATTTAGCAATCGCAGCAAAACTAACTGAGGAAATATTTACAGTTCTAATCATTGCTTTGTCACCTGGCTTGCATTTAGAGGCAGAGGTACAACTTTAGTATTTGTAGGCGGAATATGCTTTGCCTCTAATACGTAACTCATTACCTCTTTAAATACTGGACCACCGAGCACGCCACCCCAGTGAATACCCTGTGGAGCTTGAATCGTCACGCTAATTACGTAACGTGGTTTGTCAGCTGGAGCGAAACCGATAAATGATGCGGTGTAGCCGCTGTATTTACCATTTACAACTCTTTGCGCCGTACCAGTCTTGCCTGCAATTCGATATCCAGGAATAGCAGCACTTGGCGCGGTTCCATTCGCGCTCACGACACTTTCCATCATTAGTCTCATTGTTTGAGCGGTTTCTGCACTTACTACTCTGGTGCTCTTTCGCGGTTTTGCTGGTGTGTAATGACCTTGCGCATCTAAAGTTCCGGCAATAACAGTTGGTTCAACTCGAACTCCATCATTCGCAATTGTTGCAAAAATCGAAGTCGCTTGCATCGCAGTTACTGAATAACCTTGACCAAAGGACATAGTTGGTTTTGTAGTTCCGCTCCAGTCCTTTGGAGCATTTATCAAACCAGCAGATTCGCCAGGCAAACCTGAATCAGTTGAACTTCCGACTCCAAAAGCTTTCAAATAATTGTAAAGTTGATCATCGCTTAGCTTTGCGCCAATTTGAATAGTTCCAGTATTGCTTGAAATCGCCAAAATTCCCGCAGTTGTTAAATGCTGAACTGGATGACGCTCGTGATCGCGGAAAGTTGCATACTTGGTTTTAAGTGCGTAAGGAACTGTAAATACCGTAGTTGGTGTCACTAGCTTCTCTTCAATTGCAGCAGCAAGAGTCATAACTTTTCCAGTAGATCCAGGCTCGTAAACTTCTTCAACAGAAGCATTATGAACATCGCTTAACTTAACTGGTTTATTTGGATCGAAGGTAGGAGCTGTTGCATGCGCCAAAATTTGTCCGGTTTTTGGATCCATGACAATAACAGTGCCGCTCTTCGCATTCGAGTTTCGAACTGCTTTTGCAATCGCACTCTCTGCTACAAATTGAATATCACGATCAATTGTTAAGCGTATGGAATTTCCTGCTTTTGCCTGAACTATTTGTTGTTGAGTGCCTGGAATTTCTGCATGAATACCGTTTGCATATACGTACTTGCCATCTATTCCACTCAAATTTGAGTTATATGCAGATTCAATTCCCGCTGCACCGACACCTGCTTGGTTTGTAAAACCAATAAGAGATGCAATGATTGAACCAGCGGGATATTCTCGAGTGTAATTTCTTTCAGGAAAGAAACCCACAATTCGCTTGTTGTATTCGCTGCGACTTAACGAATCGTTGTAATTTGTGAGGGCTTCTTTTAGCGCATTCCATTGGGCCGGAGTAGCGTCTCGAGCAACCAAATACCAGCGCTTCTTGCCTACGATTTTGGAGAGAATTTCAGCTTCGCTTTTACCAAGAATTGGCGCCGCAATCTGTGCACTTTTCTGTGGGTCCACAATCATTGTTTGATCAACTACGATATTTATTGCGCTGATGCTTCTTGCGAAGGCCACACCATTTACATCTGTAATTTCACCACGAGGCGCAAGCAGCGTTGATGTTCTATAAAGTTCATTTGACGCTTTAGTCGAATAGTCGCTTGCATTAATCGCCTGAACGTCAACTAGACGAATCACTATTAATCCAAGCACCACAATAAATATGGCAAGTAATCTAGAGATGCGTTTTTGAAATTCGTTTTTAGCCATTTGCGTTTGTATCAATGTCAATAAATCTAGGTTGGCTATTTGATGTCATGCCCAACTTTTGTGCTTCTGAAGCTAGCGCAATTGGAGAGCTTCGATGGGCGATTTGATTATTAATCGCATCGCGTTCATCACTTAACGTCTGAGCTTCCCGCTGCAATTTAGCTAAAGTAAATGCATCTTGAGTAGACATTGAAGTAATTGCGAACATCAAAAGGATCATTAACAATCCAATTGCGGTTGTGAGCATTCCCATCGAACGAGTTGAGATCTTTGATCCGGTTTCAAGTTCCGGTACCAAGCGAAGAACTGCGCGCTGGGATGATTGAGCAATTGCTTGACGGGTTTTGGTAATCGCTGGCGCGAAACTTGGTAATGCCATTAGGCCGCCACCCTTTCAACTGCACGGATTCGTACTGATTGCGCACGTGAATTAGCGGCAATTTCGGAGTCACTTGCTGCTTCTCCCTTTGCAATCAATTTGAATTTCGCTTCATGTCCTGGAAGTTCAATCGGAAGGTCTCGAGGAGAAGTTGATTGCGTGACCTGCGCGAAAGCCTCTTTTACGATGCGATCTTCAAGTGATTGGAATGAGAGAACTACTATTCGGCCACCGACATGTAACAAATCAAGCGCCTGTGGCAATGTGCTTTCGATTACCTCTAATTCATTATTAACTGCAATGCGAAGCGCTTGGAATGTGCGTTTTGAAGGATTTCCACCGGTACGACGAGCTGCTGCAGGAATCGCATTCTTAACTAATGTTGCAAGCGCTGCAGTGCTCTTAATTGGCGAAATCTCTCGTTCGCGAATTATGAAATCTGCGATACGTGGTGCGAATTTTTCTTCTCCGTAAACTCGCAGAATTCGGGCGATATCTCCGTGTGACCAAGTATTAACAATCTCTTCAGCAGTAATTCCTCGAGTTTGGTCCATTCGCATATCAAGTGGTGCATCTTGCGAATAAGAGAAACCTCGTTCTGCAACATCTAGCTGCATTGATGAAACTCCAAGATCAAAAAGAGCGGCATCGATTTTTTCAAAGCCAAATGATTTAACTACTTCGCTAAAGTGATCAAAAACTGAATGCGCGATATTTACGCGATTGCCAAATTCAGAAAGTCTGGCACTTGCTTTTTCAATTGCTGAGGTATCGCGATCAATGCCAATTAAAGTTAAGTTTGGGAAGCGATTTAACATTTCAAAAGAATGTCCGCCAAGACCTAAAGTTGCATCTACAAAAACTGGAGAAGTTGAATTCTTAATTGCCGGAGTTAGCAATTCAATGCAACGATTAAGTGCAACAGATACGTGCATCCTCTTCCCCTTTCTTGCCTCGCTCTTATTTCTCGTCTTGCTTGTCTTACGTTTTACTTTCATGCTTTTGTCGCTGCTAACTCCTCAGGTCACTGCCGTCCTACGGATCAGGTTTTGGCTTCGGGGAAGTGAAGTCAGAACAAGGAAGGCAGTGGCCTGAAGAGTTAGTTAGAAGAGTCCGGGAAATACCTCTTCTGAAACATCTGCGAAATTCTTTTCACGATCTGCGAGGTATTCGTTCCACGCCTTTGCATCCCAAATTTCAACGCGAGTATTTGCACCGATAACAACGCATGCTTTTTCTAAATTTGCATATTCGCGAAGGCTCTGCGGAATTGTCACGCGACCTTGGCGATCAGGAATTTCATCGTGTGCGCCTGCAAACATGACACGTGAATAATCACGAGCTGCTTTTTGAGTTACTGGTGCTTGTCTAAGAGTTTCGGTAATAGTTACGAATTCATTCTGCGGAAATACATATAAACAACGCTCTTGGCCTTTGGTAA
>CAZUOG010000012.1:0-5627 GCA_964622225.1 uncultured Actinomycetes bacterium
AAGCGATCTTGTCTTAAATGATAAGGTTCAAACTTTTTATTTTAAAGAAGATTTGAAAGTGGAATTGTTTCTTTGTTGGCGAAAGTCTGGCTCTCACCGTTTTTCTTAAAAGTGAATACACCCTTACCAAAAACTTCTACGGTTTCTGCATCTAAATCAAATGCAATTCCAGTGTGTTCATCCACGCCAATAATCGCTACATCAGAATCTAATTGCGATTCTAAAACTTTCATTCGCTTCTCACCTGCGAAGCAAAACCTGGTGTCATGTGTGCCACCTTGGGCATTGTTGTAATGAGCAATCACTGCGGCTTTAATACCAGTAGCAGCTTCTAAAATATTTAACCCATCAACCCAATATGGATCTTCGCCTACTTTATACATTTCATAAACCGGCATAACTTTCGCACCAATAGACATTGCGGCAGCGGATGCCAAAACAAGCGAACCTCTAGAAATTAAATCAATTAAAGCTTTATCAACTCCGCTTTCACGCCACTTTCTCAGAGTGTAAGTAGGACTTCCAGGTCCAGCAAAAACCCAACTTGCGCTTGCAATATCAGCGAGTGGATCTGAACTTGTTGTAATTTTGGTACCAACATTTACTTCAAAATACTTTTCAATTTTTGCACTTAGTTCATCGATATTTTCTTGAAAACCATAAGGTGTATTTAGATTTATTGGATTCAAATTGCCACCAGTACTTTTAATGATTTTCTGGTGGGGAGTAACCATTATGGGGCTATTTTCACCCGAACCCATTAGTGCAAATATTCGTGACATTTAAAAGTGAGTCTCTTTAACTTTCTTTCCTTTTGAATCAAAGGTTATCCAAATGCCAGATTGCTTACCGTCTTTGAATGCACCACTGCGCATAAGCGTACCGTCCATGCGGTAGAACTCCCATGCACCATGCATATTTTTTCCTTTGTATTTACCTTTTGCCTTTATGCCACCATTTTTGTAATACTCGACGAATAAACCATTCTTTTTCGGGTAGGACTCATTAATTTGTTCAAGTCTGGCCAACAGCAATTTCTTCAACAGCGGTTTTGGAAATGACTTTTCTAATTCAAATTGAATTGTGCCTTTACTTACTACATATTTTGAGAGCTCTTTATTGAATTGCGAAGCAATTGCTCCAGATGATGGGAAAAGGCTATTGTGATTTTTAAAACCCATTACATGACAGAGATTGTCTTCACCAATTCTTAGAGTGGGCATACCCCATGCAATAGTTCGTTCTGCTTTTGGAAAGATATTCTCGGCAGCTTTAATGGTTTCTAGGATCGCAGATTGTTGTTCTTTAGGAAACTTTTTCAATAAATCTTTAAAATCAGTTGTCGACACCAAGGAAGCATAAAGGATTTAATTATTAAAACAGAGCCTTTGCAAACTCTACGTACAAAGGAATTCCAAAAACTAAATTAAAAGGGAAGGTAATTCCAATGCTTGATGTTAGCGCAAGCGGAAGATTTGCTTTAGGCAAGGCAATTCCAACCGTCGCAGGTGCTGCGATATAAGAAGCGCTGGCACATAGCACTGCCAAAATAGTTACACCGCCCAAACCCAAACCAACCAACTTTCCAGTTAGCGCCCCTAGAAGCGCAGCAAATATCGGAAATGTAATTCCAAAAATTAAAAGTTTAGGCCCAAGCTTCTTTATTTCATGCCAATTGCTTCCAGCTAAATACCCGAGATGCAAGAGGAAAAGCACCAAAATTCCATTTTGTAGATCAATAAAGAATGGTTTAACTTTCTCATAACCGGTCTGCGTTGTAATAAAACCAATAATCAAACCTCCGATAAGCAAAAGCACTGTTTTACCTAGAAATACTTCAAGTAATGTTTTGCCCCATTTAACCTCGGACGCAAAAGACCTAGAACCAAGATAAACACCAACAATTAATCCTGGAATTTCAAGAAGTGTGAGCAACGCAGTTGCATAACCTTCAACAGAAATCACGTTGTTCTCAAGAAAAAGAAGCGCTGCTGAGAATGTAACTAGCGATGTAGAACCGTAGTGAGCAGCTATTGCACCCCTATCAACTTGAGACAAACCCTTTATGAGCTTAAGCGAGAAAAAAGCAATCAATGGAATTAATACACCGAGCAGGATCGTGGATACCGCAGGCGCCAGAAAGTCAGAAAATTCGGTCCCGTGCAGAGAATGGCCACCTTTGATTCCGATTCCAAGCAGCAAATAAACCGAGATAACTTGGTAAACCGCATCAGGGATGCGCACGTCGCTTTTAAGGCGAGCCGCAATGAAGCCAAAAACAAAGGTTAATACCGCAACCGAAGTTAAGTTATTGATTGCCAAGCTCACAGAAGACATAATTGAATAATACCCATCAGTTTTTATTGCGTTAATTCCAGAAACTTAAGACATCAAAGTTCCAATAAAAATCTGCCAAGCAAGTAGTGACTTAGCAACAAACGAGAGTGTTATATAGGTTTTCTCTCCCGCCAAATAATCAGACCATTTACCAATTTGTTTGTATTGCAACCATTGGACAATTGCAAAGCAGTTAAATAGCAGAAATAGTGAAATCACAATTCCATAAACAAACCCTGGAGCATCTTGTGAGCTACCTGGTGAAATTAATAACCAGAACATAGCAATCCAAGGAATGATTCCAGCAATGCACCCGAACCAGAACGGCATCAATGAACCTGTTCCAGGTTCTTCATATTTTTCTTGTAGCCATCCAAAGAGAATCATTGAAATGTTTACGCCTGCGATGGCAATTAGCGCGACTATGTCCCAAACTGCATTCAACATAGAAATCAGCAGAATCATTACAGTAGAGCTGATTGCATACTCAACCCAACGGAAATAGTTCCGCTTGTTACGGAGCCCGTCGATGTATTTATTAAACCCTGGACCACTAACATAGAAATGAGCAATCGCGCTTAATATTGAAAAAGTCGCTACCCCAATAGCTACCGGAAAATTAAATAATTTAACTTGTTCGAAAGTTGTATCTGGGACCGGCGGTCCTTGAAGATAATTAATGTGAATCGGGAGGGCAAATCCATTGGAGAGCGACAAGATCGCAATCGCTTGGATCGCATGAAACGAACCAGCAATTAGGTTGTAGCGCTTGAGCCCGCGCTGTTTATCGGTACTTATATCTATGGGTGTTTTAGAGGCCATGCTTAATTCTCCTTTCAATGTCTATTAATCGTGGGCGGCGCGCTAGCCATTCCCACCGTTTTGACTGTCTAAGCCTCTTTATGCACAATTCTCCTAATCAAGGGGAGTACCCCAGCTGCTGAAACATCGTCAGTACGTTGCTTAAAGTTAAGCAACCGGTGTTCAGGTCGAGAATATCGACGGCGGAGACCTTGTGTAGTAACTACACGAGGAGATAAATGAACGTATCACTTACAACATGGTCGTTGCTTTTAGCATTTGTATTTGCCATGTTATTACTCGATCTTTTCTTACATCGATCGCATCATGAAATTAAATTCAAAGAGGCTGCAATTTGGTCTTCCATTTGGGTTGCCTGCGGACTTGGTGTTGGTGGAGTGATTTGGGCTCAATATGGCAGCGAATATGGATTGCAGTATCTAAGCGGTTATGTAATCGAAAAATCACTAGCAATCGATAACGTATTTGTTTGGGGACTTTTATTCGCAGCTTTTGCAGTTCCAAAGAAATATCAACATCGCGTCCTCTTTTTAGGAGTTGTTGGAGCGCTCGCAATGAGATCAGTAATGATTATTGGCGGCAGCGCTTTAATTAAAGAATTCGCTTGGATTCTTTATATCTTCGGTGCGTTCTTGGTTTACACAGGTATCAAAATGTTTGTTCAGCGCAACGAACATTTTGATTTAAATAAATCAAAGTTCTACAAATGGTTACGCGGCAAGTTACGTTTGACCGATAGTATTGAAAACGAAAACTTTACGGTGGTAAAGAATGGAGTTCGCTATTTCACTCCATTGTTCCTTGTATTAATCATGGTTGAATTTATGGACCTTGTTTTTGCCGTAGATTCAATCCCAGCAATTTTTGCAGTCACTGATGAACCGTTCTTGGTATTTGCAAGCAACGCACTCGCAATTCTTGGGCTTCGTTCGATGTATTTCTTGATTGCAGACCTAATGGACAAATTCCGTTATCTAAAAGAAGGCCTATCAATAATCTTGGTGTGGGTGGGTTTGAAAATGATTGTCAGCCACGCATTATTCAAGATTCCTACCTGGGTTTCTTTAGTAGTAATCACTTCAATCATCACTATTTCAATAGTGGCTAGCTTTAAGAAAACTACTAAATAAGTACAACCAAAGCAGTCAAAACTATTGCTATAACCACGGACTGTAGCAATAGTTTGACTGCATACTTTTTATCAGCTTTTAAGTCTTGATTGACAGTGACTTTCTTGGTGTCACCTAGTTTCTCAAAACTAAAAACACCCATAAATCCATAAGCAACACAGAATCTACGTTTTGACTGAATCATGCCAACTGCAAAAAGTAGCGCAGGGATAAAGGTAACCAAACGAGTCGAAGTTGATGCATTTGAAACCACAAAAAGTATTGTGGTAACTGCAAACAAAACAGCCCCAACCAAAGCTCCCTGTCGACGGCGTTTAATTTCAGATGGACCAATATTGCAGGCACCTGCCTGATAGTTACTCATCAAAGTACCTTTCTCAAACCATCTTCAGCATCTTTTGCTAATTTCTTAAAAGCTTTTGCCAAGAAAGGAGAAGCTAGATTGGCTAAGCCTTTTAATTTGAATTTGGCTTCATAAGTAAAGGTGCGGGAATCGCCATGATCAACAATGACCATTGAGTCAACTGCGGTAATGTTTTTATTTTCACCACGTAGCCTGATTACTGTGTTGGGTTTGTATTCAATTACTTCATATACCAGCGAACTCTCTTTACCATTGAATTTAGAGGTATTTGAATATTTGGATCCAATCCCTCCTTCGCCAGAAATAAGCTCTGTCTTAACGGTGTTTGGGTCCCATTCGTTGGTGGTGGTGAAATCTGCAAAATAACGGAAGAGTTCTTCACTAGATTTTGTTGACTTCAGTGATACTTGCAAAACTATCTCGGCCATAGCCATCAAGGTAGCAAATAACCATGTAAGTTGTCTCTATACGAGGGGTGGGAGCAATGACGAAGGTAGCCATTGTGGGCTCTGGCGTTTCTGGCCTCACTGCCGCTTACCTTTTAAAGGACCTACATGAAGTAACTCTTTTCGAAGCCGATCAGAGATTTGGTGGCCACGCACATACCCATACCGTTGAAGGACAAAGAATTGATTCTGGATTTATTGTTCACAATGAGCGTACTTACCCAAACTTGCTTCGCATATTTAAAGAGTTAGATATCAAAACGCAAGAGACTGAAATGACCATGAGCATTGACTGCGATGGTTGTGGTTTGCAATATGTCGGCGGCCGAGGTGCAAAAGGAATTTTAGCTAAACCAATTAAATTGCTAGATCCTCGATTTATTAAATTACTGATTGATGTACCACGTTTTTATAAACAAGCGCGCAAACTTTTGCAAACTGACTTAGATAGCAAAGTTACTTGGGGTGAATTCCTAGAAGCTAATAATTTCAATAACTATTTTAAGAAGCATTATGCAATTCCAGTAG
>CAZUOG010000012.1:5757-18740 GCA_964622225.1 uncultured Actinomycetes bacterium
GCATTATGCAATTCCTGTAGTCTCTTGCGTTTGGTCATCAGGTGATGGAGATTCTCTCAAATATCCAGCGCGACATTTATTCGAGTTCCTAAATCACCACGGCATGTTAGAACTTGGCAACTCTCCAATCTGGAAAACAGTTGTTGGTGGATCGAATACATATGTCGAAGCAATTTTGAATTTAATTCCAGAAAAAAGAAATCAAAAAGTAACTTCAGTAAAAAGATTTTCAAATCATGTAGAAGTAAATGGTGAAAGTTTCGACTTTGCCATTATTGCTACACACGCTAATGCTGCGCTCGAGATGTTGGTAGATGCCAGCGCTGAAGAACACGCGAAATTGGCTGATTTTGGCTACTCCAGCAATCAAACTGTTTTGCATAAAGATAGCTCCATGCTGCCAACGCCGAGGAAAGCTCGTGCGTCTTGGAATTACAAAATGGATTGCAAAGATACCCAAAACAAAGTGGTCGTTAGTTATTGGATGAATCTGTTAATGCGATTAAAAGGAAATACAGATTACGTGGTAACTCTCAACTCAGATGTAGATACAGATAAAAAAATTGCGATGATGCAGTATGAACATCCGGTTTTCACAGTTGAAGCACTTGAAGCTGCGAAATATATAAAAAGTGCAGGAGGCCCTCGCCTAGCTTTCGCGGGAGCTCATTTAGGTTGGGGATTTCACGAAGATGGTGCACGTTCAGGTGTTGAAGCGGCTCGTAAATTTGGTGCCAAATGGTGAAAATAGCTAAAGGCAAAGTTTTACATCAACGCAGAGCTCCATTTAAACACGGCCTAAAATTTGTAAATTATTTATGGTTGGTAGATTTAAAGGTACCCCAGAATAAGTTACTTCCAAAAGATCATTTTGGCGGTGAAGCAAATTCAATGATTGAAGCGGTGGAAGCGTTTGCAAAGAGTCGCAATGAAGAAATTCTAAATTCCGATAAAGTTTTGGCTTTAGCAAGCTCCCGAACCAATGGATATGTATTTAATCCATTAAGTGTCTATTGGTGCATTGATCAATCAGGCAAAACCCGTTGGGCGATTCTTGAGATTCACAATACCTATGGAGATCGTCATGCACATTTACTTAGGCCAGATGACCAAGGTAATGGGCGCATAAATAAGGAGTTTTATGTTTCTCCATTCTTTTCAGTTGACGGTGAATATAAAACCCGTACTTTTATTGACCAAAATCATGTTGTCGTTTCAGTCAACTTGTATCAAAATAATGCGTTGGTATTTACCGCAAGCTTCAACGGAGAGCTATTGGAGGCGAGCATTAAGAATCGACTTATGGCGTATTTACGTACGCCTTTTTCGACTTTGCAGGCTAAAACCCGAATACACGCGCATGGAATTTGGTTATGGTTGCGCCGTTTGCCAGTTGTAACTAGACCGGTGCACCCTAAACAAAAGGGAATGCTATGAACGTGCGCGCGCTTGTTGCAAAACAATTACACCGAAGAATCGCTCCACATGTAAATGTGAAAGTAATTCTACCAAATGGTGAAGTTATTGGACCTAATGGTTCAGGTTTACCAACAATGCGCATTCATAGCGATAATTTTTATAATCGACTCGGCAATGATTTAAAAATTGGTCTTGGTGAATCTTTTATGGCCGAAGAGTGGAGCGCCGAACCAGATTTGGCAGATGTACTAACTCCATACGCAGAACGTTTGTTACATATCGTTCCAGCTTGGATGAGAAAATTCCGTAAGTTTTTTGAACCTTTTCAACCAAAACATGAAGAGAATCATTTAGAAGGCGCAAAATCCAATATCTCTCGTCATTACGATTTATCAAATGATCTTTTCTCTCTATTTTTAGATGAGACCATGACCTACTCTGCAGCAAACTTTGGAAACGACGCAGCCACATTTGAAAATTTAGCGAAAGCACAAATTAGAAAAATCGAAGGTATCTTGGATTTCGCTGGCGTAAAAGCAGGAATGCATATTCTTGAAATTGGAACTGGTTGGGGACAACTGGCAATGCAAGCTGCATATCGCGGCGCGAAAGTCCACACCATCACACTTTCAAAGGAACAGAAAGCGCTTGCTGAGGCACGAATTGCTCGTGCAGGTTTAAGTAATTTAATTACGGTAGAAATTCGTGATTACCGAGATTTAGTTGGCGAATATGACGCTGTGGTAAGTGTTGAAATGATTGAAGCAGTAGGGGAAAAGTATTGGCCAACCTACTTTGATGCAGTTAGTAAGCATCTTAAGAAAAGTGGTCGCTTTGGTTTACAGGCAATCACAATGCCGCACGATCGTTTACTAGCTTCAAAACACGCGTATACCTGGATTCATAAGTACATATTCCCTGGCGGCATCATTCCTTCGAGAGAAATAATTGATCAGTACACAAAACCATCAATGAAACTCGTTGATAGTCTTTCAATTCGTATGGGGTACGCAGAAACTCTTCGTTTGTGGCGTGAACGTTTCATGAATAATCGAGCGAAAGTAAACGCGCTCGGCTTTGATGGCGAATTTGAGAGAATGTGGCAGTACTACTTGGCATATTCAGAAGCAGGATTCCGTGCAGAACATTTAGATGTTTGGCAGTTAGGTTTTGAAAAATTATGACCCGTAAAGCTTGGATTATTGGTGCATCAACCGGAATCGGCGCAGCTGTTGCTGATGAATTAGAAAGTAAAGGTTGGAATGTTGTCAGATCATCACGTAGTCAAGGTGAAATTCGAATTGATATTTCAAATGATGAATCTGTTTTTGAAGCTGCCAGAAAATATCTAGAACAACATGCAGATTTCGATTTAGTTTTAGTGATGGCTGGTTTTTGGCAGCGCATGTCGGCCAAAAAATTCGATTTAAATGTATTTAAGGAACACAACAACACTAACACGGTTGGTTTAGCTAGATGTGCAGCTGCAGTTTTGCCTGAAATGATTTCAAAAAATCGTGGCACATTTGTTGGAGTTTCTTCAGTTGCAGGATTCCGCGGATTACCTGGTTCAAGTGGTTATGGTCCTAGCAAGGCGGCGCAAATTAATTTCCTAGAATGTTTGCGCACTGATTTAGTAAATACAAAAGTTAAAGTGCAAACAGTTTCTCCAGGGTTTGTAAAAACTCCAATGACAGATGTGAACACTTTCCCAATGCCATTCATCATTAGCGCAGAACGTGCGGCAAAAATCATCGTTAAAGGTTTATACAAAGAGAAGAACGACATTGTCTTCCCGATACCGATGGCTGTTTCAATGAAACTTGCACGCTTGGTGCCATCGAGCATTTGGCCAAAACTCTTTAAGAAGGGATAATTCCTACATGACACAAGCGACTCTTCATACAAATCATGGCGATATCGTCATTGAACTATTTCCAAACCATGCACCTGAGACAGTTTCAAACTTCGTTGGTCTTGCAACTGGCGAGAAGGAATGGACAGATCCACGCACCGGTGCAAAGAGCAACGAAAAGCTATATGACGGCACTATTTTTCACCGCGTAATCGCTGGTTTTATGATCCAAGGTGGAGACCCACTAGGACAAGGTTTTGGTGGACCTGGTTACAAATTCAAGGATGAATTCCACCCAGAGTTGAATTTTGATCGTCCTTATCTATTAGCAATGGCAAATGCGGGACCTGGCACAAATGGTTCACAGTTCTTTATTACTGTTGCAGCTACAGAGTGGCTAAATCGCAAGCACACTATCTTCGGTGAAGTTAAGGATGCAGCAAGCCAAGCAGTAGTCGACAAGATTGCAACAACTCCAACTGGCGCACAAGACCGCCCAGTTAATGCAGTAACTATTAATGCAGTAACTATTGCTTAATAAACGCTAAATGCGTCCAGTTACTAAATTATTAATCACTGTAATTAGTGGCTTCTACCTGGCATGTTTAATCATGCCCGGTTTGGAAGAACATCTTTACTTAAATCGATATTTAGTTTTGAATTTGGGCGAATACTGGCGCCTATTAACCGTCGCGCTTACTCATGGCGGCATAATGCATCTCTTTTTTAATATGTATGCGCTTTTAATTCTAGGCAATTCACTAGAGAGTGCAATCGGGCAGAAGAAATTCTTAGCAATCTTTTTGATTTCTCAAATCGGTGCCAGCTTGGCTTCGATTTATTTCAGCGCATTTAATGTGGTTTCAGTTGGCGCTTCTGGAGCAATATTTGGATTATTCGGTGCACTTATTGTTGTTAGTAAACGTTATGGTTTAGATACCAAACAGACATACGTAATTATTGGAATTAACTTTGCAATTGGATTTATATTTCCAGGCATAGATTGGCGCGCCCACTTAGGCGGACTTATTGCTGGATTTATTGCGGCTTCGGTATTGCTATCGCCAGCGCGTAGCTAAACCGAAACCAATTCCGATAAAACCAAAACCGATCAACATGTTCCAAGATCCGATATTTGGAATTGGATACCGAGTCTGAGTTACATAAAAGACCACGATCCAGAAAAGGCCAACTAAGAAGCCTGCAACCATGGTTGGCGCAAGCCACTTTGGAGATTCGAGCGGTCCATCGAATGTTTCTGCCTCAGGGTGCTCAGACTTATAAGCACGAGTTGCTTGGACCTTTTTACGAAGCTTTGACTTTGGCATGTGCGGAAGTTTAGCGGAATACTTTCGCCATGCGAATTCTGGTCGTCGATAACTACGACTCTTTTGTATTTAACCTGGTCCAGTACTTGGGTCAATTAGGTGCAGAGTGTGTAGTCGTGCGTAATGACGAAGTGCAACCAGAAGCAGCAGATGATTTTGATGGTGTGCTGATCTCTCCGGGCCCTGGAGTTCCAGAGGAAGCAGGCATCTCAATGGAAATAATTCGATATTGCGCAGAGAAGAAAATTCCACTCTTTGGAGTATGTCTTGGACACCAAGCAATTGCTTCAGTATTTGGTGGCACAGTTTCACGCGCGCCAGAACTTCTTCATGGAAAGACTTCGCAAGTTCATCACAAACAACAAGGCGTGTTTACAGATTTACCATCACCATTTACCGCAACTCGATATCACTCATTAGCAGTAGAAAAAGATTCTGTTCCTGAAGTTCTAGAAATTACAGGCGCAACTGAATCTGGAATTGTGATGGGTTTGCGCCACAAATCTTTACCAATTGAAGGCGTGCAATTTCATCCAGAGTCAGTATTGACTGAACACGGTCATGCGATGCTTGCAAATTGGTTAACAGAGTGCGGAGATAAAAATGCACGCACCAAAGCAATTGGTTTATCGCCAGTTGTAGCTAAATAATTTAAGACTGTTTATTTATTGTTACTGTAATTTGCGAACCAATTTGTAACTGAGTATCAGGCGCCGGTGCTTGCGCCAAAACAATTCCTACAGCTTGGCTGGAATCGTAAGAATAAATTTCACGCATCAAAAAACCTGCTTGAGTCAAAGTAGTACGTGCCTGAATTGCAGTTTGTCCCACTAAGTTTGGAACTGCCACATTTCCATTTGCAATTTGTAAGGTAACTCCATTACCTGCAGTGAGTGTTGATCCACCAACTGGATCTACTGCCAAAACCGTCCCGATGGATTTATCGCTAGGGACCGCATCAATTGCCGCAATGGTTAATCCGACTGCAGCTAGCGCACTTCGAGCATCAGTTAATGTCATACCTACTAAATCCATCGGCACAATCGCATCACCAGGCCCATCGCTAATAGTTATGGTTACAACACTTCCTTTTTTAGCTCGCGAAGTAGCAAGTGGGCTCTGCGAAGCAACTCGATCAATAGGAGTTCTTGAGTCGTGGGCGTGATTGATTACTACTTTAAATGAACTCAATTGTGCGCTGGCATCGCTTTCAGTTAAACCAACTACGTTTGGAACTAAGATTCCTGAAACCCCAGCGCCATCTTTTAGTGCAAATGCACCAACTACCACCAATACTGAAGCAAGCACGCCCGCGACAATCTGCCACGTACGGTTCTTCTTCTTTCGAACTCGAACAATTTCGGTAGTAATAGTTTGACCAGTTTTAATTCGGTGTAAATCTGCGAGCATGGAATTTGCATCTTGATAACGATTGTCAGGATTCTTCGCCATCACCACAGATAAGAAATGATCAAACTGTTCATCCAAAGAACTATTGATTTTGCTTGGTGCAATAAAGTCATTAGATAGATGTTGAAGCGCAATAGAAACAGGAGTATCGCCAGTAAATGGTGGGCGACCAGTAAGCATTTCATAAAGAACCACGCCAACGGAGTAAAGATCACTTCTGGCATCTGCAGTTTCGCCACTTGCTTGTTCTGGCGACAAATATTGTGCAGTTCCAACCACATTCCAAGTTGCAGTCATTGTCGCACTTACATCATCTAATGCACGTGCAATTCCAAAATCCATAACCTTTACATCGCCTTGATCGGTAATCATGATGTTTCCAGGTTTGATATCTCGATGCACAATTCCATTTGCATGTGAATAAGAAAGTGCTTGCAAAATACCTTCGGTAATTTGAATGGCAGTTTTTGGATCAATAGGACCATTAATTAATTCACGTAAGGTTTTTCCTTGGAGAAGTTCCATAACAATGTATGGCGCAGGCGTTTCTCCACTGTCATAAACCGCCACAATTCCTGGGTGGCTAAGCCCCGCCGCAGCTAGTGCTTCTTTTCGAAATCTAGTTACAAAAGTTTGTTCTCGATTTAAATCGCTCCGCAATACTTTTACTGCCACCTCACGATTTAAACGATTATCTTTCGCGATAAAAACATCAGACATTCCGCCAGCACCAATTAGCGCTCCGATTTCGTAACGATCACCAAACATTGTCATTTGGCCGCTCCAAAGAATTCTGTGGCAGTTTCATTATCGCCAACTTCTGCAATCACAATGGTTACGTTATCTGGCGCTCCGCGTTCGTAAGTCAATGCAATCAAATCTGCAATAGCATTTTCATGTTTCATATATTCGTGAATTTCAGAATTGCTTACTACATTACTCAAGCCATCGCTGCAAAGTAAGAACTTATCTCCAGGCTTTGCCTCATACTCAACTAATACCGGAGTGATATTGCCAAGCCCCATTAATACATTTGTAAGCACCGAACGTTGCGGATGTACCGCTGCTTCTTCCTCAGTAATTGTTCCGGCATCTATCAATTCTTGAACTACAGAGTGATCTTTAGTTATTTGTGCAAAATCTTTGCCACGCAATCTATAAGCACGTGAATCACCAGTGTGAAGCACATATGCCTTATTTCGATAAAGAGCTACTGCAGTTAAAGTGGTACCCATTCCACTTAATCGATCATTTGCCTCGGCAGTAAATTTAATTTCATCATCAACATCTAAAAGCGCACTTTGCAGAAAATCTTCTAAAGATTCCGGATCCATTTCATCGTTGTTTAGTAACGGAAGAATTTGAGCCAAAGTTGTAATTGCAACTTTTGATGCAACTTCTCCACCTGCGTGGCCACCCATACCATCAGCAACTGCAATCAATACGCCATTTATTAACGCAGAATCTTCATTTCCGCTGCGAAGCAGACCAACTTCACTGCGCGCCTCTGCTTTGAATCGAGCAGATTTACTAGGCGTCATGCTTCTTAGCCTATAAGAATTTCTCCATTTACTTCACTGACAATTACAGCCTTAAGCGGATCGTAAGCAGGCTTCTTTATGGCAGCACCTGTGATTGCATTGAATTCAGCGCCATGACAGTTACACCTGAGCTGATTTTTAGGAAGTATGGTTTCAATGCCACAACCTTCGTGTGTACAGGTGTTGTCGTATGCAACCAGACCTGTATTTGTGCGCGTAATTAAATATCTAGCGCCGCGACCAAAAGGGTCATTCTCACTAAACAATTTTGTTTCACCCATGGACAAGTCAGTTGATTTACCAACGACATTATTTTTTCTAATGGCGCTCGGTGATGAAGAAGGTGAAGCTAAATTTGAGGGGGCAGGAGAAGCAGATTTAGATGCTTCAGGTGAAGTCATTACAACAGGTACGCCTTTATCCCAAACAATTTTATTGGCAATTTTTACTGCAGTGTATTTGCGACCACGCCAGATAATAGTTTGTCCAACTCTTTTAGGGACAAGTGTTGGGCTTGCTGCTATTGAAGATTTCGGTAAAAAAGAAAGTAGCGCACCAAGCAAAACTCCTCGGCGCGCTACTTTCTTCATACCCTTAGATTAACCGAAAATCTGATTCCAATCTGTGATTGTCATTCGGTAGTACTGCCCACCCTCGACTGTGGTTTTATCAAGAGTTACTTTTGTGGTCTTGCTGTAACCAACCAAATCAGGACGTGAAGGTCGCAACGCTCCCTTAGCTCCTGAATCAACAGTAGTAACTCCACTGTAAGTATGCACTTGTGCATTCAAGAAGAAGTAAGTATTCGTGTCCCCATTCTTTGCAAGCAAATGAGTCACATCGATAATTCCTGAAGACTCTTCGTCCTGTGTCATGTAATTGCTTCCAGTTGAAGTGAAGTACTGCTTGTCGAACTCTGCAATAACAGCGAGTTTCTTGGTTGCAATTTGATATGCCACGATTCTAGAAACGTGTGCGTTATTACCTGGATCTTCTTGGATTACAACTACACCATTGCTAGTAACGGTCATGTTGTCAGGCTTTGAAAGATAAGGAGCTTCTCCGCCATTTAATAACATTTCAAGTTTTGCACCTAACAGTGGATTCTGTGCGTCTTTGAAAGTTAAGCGCCACAAAGCGCCGCCGTCACGAGTAATTCCAGGCTCGTTTGGATTTTCTTTAGTTGCAACTGGATCCTTGTTTGATTCAGTAGTGATGAAGTAGTAGACGTCTGGGTTCTTAGGATCCCACTCACCGTCTTCAATTCGAGCGAAAGTCATTCCATTTTCGCGTGCGCCCTTCGCAAATGAAGTTACATCAGTGTTCCATTCAATTTTATTGAAATTTACATCTACTGGTGTGTTCTTTGCGATTGTGGTTCGGAAAATGTTATCTGTTGGAATGCTTCCTGCGTTTAGTACGTATAAATCACCATTAGTAAGTCCTGCTTTATCAACTGCAGAACCGGTATTTTGTTTCTTTCCTACATAGAGATGTAGTTGAGAATCAGTAGCGGATCCATCTTCATTTCCAATGGCTACTGTGTTGATGCCTGGTTTACGCGTTGGTGAAATTGTCTCAAATGAGAGCATTCCCATACGTGGCAATTGCCAACCGTTGCCAAACATGTCGAATGCGAAACCACGTGAACTATCTCCGACCTCTTCGCCGGTTGTAAATAGTGCGCCGTCATAGCCAACTCCGTTATAGATGAATGTTCCTGCTGGAGAAAATGTTGCAGAGCAGAAACGGCTGATTCCCCAACCAAATGAGTCTTTAGCATTGTTCTTAGGTTCGCCACCAATTGGGGTTTTTTGGTATGCGCCGGTGTTGTAATTCCAGAAATTTACATCATTAAATAAATTTGATGCAGATGTGATTGTGCGTGAGTTTGGGCTGTAGTTGAACTTTGTGATAGTTGAGCCCCATGTTGAAGTTGTAGAAGCACTCTTTTTAGCGATTGCATCATTAATTGCAACTTCATGATTTGAAAGAATTGTGATTCCGCCTTGACCATTGTCATAGGCGCCCATTCCATCTGGAATTCCGCGAATAATCAGACCACCGATTTTGTCACCCGTGGTTGCAATTGGATCAATAGTTACTGCGGGATTTGCAGATAGAAGGTATACAGGTTTTGAACCAATAGCTTGAGCAGCGAGTGTTCCGCCTAATGCAAGAACCGCAGCCGCAGCCGCAGTTTTCTTTAATGTTATTTTCATGATCTCCCCGATAAATAGAGCTTTTGCTCTTTGGCAGAAGAGTTCTCTTAAAAAGCAAAGTTATTTCTAATAGGGAGTAAAAGGCATTGAACGAAATGAAAATCTTTGAACAACGAAGTTCAAACAGCAGGTAGAATCCGCGGGTGAGTAAATACGCCTATCTCGGCCCAGTCGGCACCTTTACTGAAGCTGCCCTGCGCACCATAACTGGCGGTTCTGATCAATTAACCCCGTGCTCTAATGTAACTGCAGCGCTAGATATAGTCCGTAACGGCCAAGCAGATTACGCACTTGTGCCTATTGAGAATTCAGTGGAAGGCGTTGTTGCTAGAACACTTGATGAATTAGCAATTGGTGAGCCACTTACTATTGTCGGCGAAGTTTTATTACCTGTGACTTTTGCTTTATTGGTGCGAGATATCAAAGCTGAAGTTAAGAAAATCGCTACACACCCACATGCTGAAGCGCAGTGTCGAAAATACATTGCAAAGCATTATCCAAATGCCGAAATTGTCACCACTAATTCAACCGCTGCAGCTGCGGAAGCTTTAGCTAATGGACAGTTTGATGCAGCGGTAGCTTCAGAAGTAGCTGCGAAAACATATGGGCTTACCGTTTTACATAACAATATTGGGGATGCCGAAGGTGCAGTAACTCGATTTGTTCTAGTTTCAAAGCCAGGCAGCATCCCGGCGCCAACAGGATTTGATCGCACCTCGCTTGCCGCATTTATCGGAATCGATCATGCTGGCGCTCTATTAGAAGTACTAACTGAGTTCGCAGTTCGTGGCGTGAACTTAACTTTCATTCAATCACGACCAACAGGCCGCGAACTTGGCCACTATCACTTCATTATTGATGCCGAAGGACATATCAATGATGCACGTGTCGGAGATGCGCTAACTGGACTTCGCCGTATCTGTGAAGATATTCGATTCCTTGGTTCTTATCCTCGTGCGGATAAAGTCGCACCAACCACGACTAATTCCACAAGCGATGAATCATTTAAGAACTCAAACAGTTGGTTAGAAGAAATCCGAAAGGGGCGCGCAATATGATCGATATCAAGTTAATCCGCGAAAATCCGGAGCTTGTTAAATCATCACAGCGCGGTCGAGGAGAAGACGAAGCAATCGTTGATCGTTTACTTGAATTAGATGCCAAGCGCCGCGAAGCGGTTTCTGCCTTTGAAACAGTACGCGCGGAGCAGAACGTTCTCTCTAAATCAGTTGGTGCTGCCAAAGGCGATGAAAAGGCCGCGTTACTTGAGAAAGCAAAAGGTTTAGCAGCACAAGTAAAAGAAGCCGATGCCAAACGCGCAGAATTAGAAGCGCAGACCAACGAAGTAGCAAAGTTACTTTCAAATGTTTTGGATCCCGAAGCTCCTATTGGTGGAGAAGCGGATTTCAAAATTATTGAACACGTTGGAGAGCCTCGTAAATTTGATTTCGAACCAAAGGATCACGTTGAACTTGGAAAATTGCTTGGTGCAATTGATACCGAACGTGGTGCGAAGGTAGCTGGCGCTCGCAGTTATTACTTAACTGGCCCTGGTGCGTTACTTGAACTTGCATTAGTTAACTACGCAATTCAACAAGCAACTAAAGCAGGATTCATTCCAGTTATTCCACCAGTGTTGGTTAATCCTCCCGCAATGGAAGGTACTGGCTTTCTGGGTCAAGCCGCAGAGAACGTTTATCACATCGAAAAAGATGATGTTTATTTAGTTGGTACTTCTGAAGTTCCTTTAGCTGCGTATCACATGGATGAAACCATCGATGTTGCAAAACTTCCGATTCGTTACAGCGGTTATTCACCTTGTTTCCGCCGTGAAGCCGGAACTTACGGAAAAGATACTCGCGGAATTATTCGCGTTCATCAATTTGAAAAAGTTGAGATGTTCGTCTTTACAACTCCAGAGGATGCAAAGGAAGAACATAAGCGTTTATTGCAATGGGAGAAAAATTTCTTAAATGCAATGAATATTCCATATCGCGTACTAGATATTGCATCTGGTGATTTGGGTTCATCTGCTAACCGTAAGTTCGATATTGAAGCTTGGATTCCAACTCAAAATGCATATCGTGAAGTTACTTCTACTTCTAATTGCACAGAGTTCCAGGCACGTCGCTTAAATATCCGCTTGAAAGATGAGAATGGCACACGTCCATTAGCAACGCTAAATGGCACATTAGTTGCAGTCCCACGCATGATTGTGGCAATTCTTGAAAATAACCAAAATGCTGATGGATCAGTAAATGTACCTGAAGTTCTACAGCCATACCTCGGTAAGTCAAAACTCGAAGTGATTAATTAATTTGAGTTTCCGACCAAAACTTATTGCAACAGATTTAGATGGAACAATCTGTCCGCATGCTGCGCCAATTTCAAAGCGCACAATTGCGGCACTAAATCGTGCGAACGAAATGGGTGTGAAAGTTTTCTTTGTTACCGGTAGACCACCGCGTTGGATGAATCAGATCAAAGATGCTTTTGATTTTGGCCAAGCAATTTGTAGCAATGGCGGATTAATTTGGGATCTACATGAAGAAAAAGTATTAGAAGAGTGGCGTATTACGCCTGCAGATTTACGAACTACTATTACTAAATTGCGTAGCGCAGTACCTGATATTTATTTTGCTTTTGAAAATCACGGAGATTTCCGCCGTGAAAAGAAATATAAAGCGCGATGGGATAAAGGCGTTGACGAAAATGGCGTTGATGATATTTTGGATTACATCGAAAATGGCGCGATTAAATTATTAGCTCGTGGTTCCGATAAATTATTTAATTCTGATGAATTACTTGCAATCGCACAGCGCGAAGTTGGTGACATTGTCACCGTTACACATTCAAATCCATGGGAATCATTATTAGAAATTAGTGCTCACAATGTTTCTAAAGGCGACACTTTGGCTGTTATTTGTGAGCGTTTGAAAATTGATCGCGAAGACGTTGTTGCATTTGGCGATAATCCAAATGATTTTTCAATGCTTGAGTTTGCAGGTCGTTCTTACATCATGAGCGATGGTCATCCTGATGGAATTAAATATGCAACAGCCACAGCTCCAGCATGTGAAGAAGATGGTGTGGCTCAAGTAGTCGAAGAACTTCTCAATTTGTCGCAACGCCCTTAGTTCATATAAATTACCCTACGGAGGGCTCGCATAGCGGCCGAGTGCACCGGTCTTGAAAACCGGCAAGGGAA
>CAZUOG010000013.1:0-18671 GCA_964622225.1 uncultured Actinomycetes bacterium
AAAGTGCATCCCAAAGCTTTGCGCCTTGTTCGATTGGAATGTAGAACTCCCAACCTAGATCACCAACATAAGAGATACGTGATGCAAGAACTCGAAGTGAACCAATTTCAATGGTCTTGCAAGTACCAAACTTGAATGCCTCATTTGAAACATCGTTCTTGGTAATTGCTTGCAAAATTGCACGTGCGTTTGGACCCCAAACACCAATTGTGGTGTAAGAAGAAGTTAGATCAGTTAGTGATGCGGTGCCATCTTCAGGAAGAAGATCTGAGAACCACTTGCGATCTGCTGGACCATGCGCACCACCAGTTACAACACGGAAGTGAGATGCACCAAGACGCATAATTGTTAAGTCTGACTTGAAGCCGCCGTTTGGACCAAGTACAGGTGTGTAAACCACGCGACCTACAGCAACATCCATCTGACGGAGGGCTGCTTTTTGCACCACAGCTAATGCGCTTGGGCCGGTGATGTCGAAGATCTGGAACGCTGAAAGATCAACAATTCCAGCGGTTTCACGCATCTGTAAGTGCTCTGCGTTGATAATTGGAGACCACCAACGTGATTCCCATTCAGCTTCACGTGGCATGACCTTGTCACCGTATTTAGCAACTAAATCCTTATTGCACTCATACCAGAATGGACGTTCCCAACCTGCGGTCTCATAGAAAACTGCACCAAGCGCCTTTTCGCGATCGTACATAGGAGACATACGAACATTACGGTTTGATTCATACTGCTCATTTGGGTGAACAATTCCGTAAGTCTTGTTGAAGCTTTCTGCAACGCGAGCTTTTACGTGCTCGCGAGATTTCTGGTGCTCATGGAATCGAGCAATGTTTGATGCATGAACATCAATTTCAGAATTTCCAAGCACCATCCACTCTGCAACCGCACGACCAGTTCCTGGACCTTCCTTGATCCAAACTGCTGCAGCAGACCATAGGCCCTTTACTTCTGGAGTCTCACCAAGAATTGGCATGCCATCTGGTGTGTAAGAAAGGATTCCGTTTATAGCATACTTTTCACGAACTGTTTCATCGCCAAGAATTGACGGAACCAATTCGTAAGCATGTTCATCTTGAATGTCGAAATCCTTTTGAGTAAATGGAAATTCTGTTGGAGAGAGAGCCGCTGCTGCGTTTGAAGGAATATCAGATGCTTCGTAGAGAATTGGACGGTGAGCATATGAACCAATTTCTAGACCAGTTCCGTGCTGACGTTCGTACATATTTGTATCCATGTCACGGATGATTGGCCATTCGATATCGCCTTTTGCATCCTTGAAGAATGGAACCGGTCCGACGTCTTTCATCTGGTGTACTGCAGGAGTTAGTGGAATTTCTGCTCCAGCCATTTTTGCCAGTTGTGCAGACCAGCAACCTGTTGCAATAACAACGTACTCTGCTTCGATTTCACCTTGATCAGTTTTAACGCTCTTGATGCGACCGTTTTCAACATTCATTCCAGTTACTTCAACGTTTGCAAAGCTCTGCGCTGCGCCCATTTCAATAGCCTTTTCGCGCATTAATGTTCCTGCGCGAAGTGAATCCACCACGCCTACTGTTGGCTGGTAATAACCACCCAAAATCACTGATTCTTCAATATATGGCACCAATTCTTTAACTTCTGCAGGAGTAACAATTCGTCCACCACCAATGCCCCATGACTTAGCACTGGTGATACGACGAGCAAGTTCTTGCAAACGTTCTGGAGTACGTGCGATTTCAATACCGCCAGATTCGGTAAAGCAGTTAAGCTCTTTGTATTGCTTCATTGAGTCCGCAGTAATGTGCGCCATTTCTTTTGAATGATCCACAGGGAAAATAAAGTTTGAAGCGTGACCTGTTGATCCACCTGGGTTAGGTAGTGGTCCTTTATCAATCTGAACTAAATCTTTCCAACCTAGTCGAGCTAAATGGTAAAGAAGTGAATTGCCAACAATGCCAGCGCCGATAATTACGCACTTAGCTTTTGCAGGTAGTTGTGCCATGGTTTTCTCCTATATTTCCTTTTAATGATTACAAAGATTTTCGAATGGTGGTTTCGAAACCTTCGATATGTTCGCGCATTGCGCGTTCTGCAGCCTTCTTGTCTCCGTCAAGAATTGATTGCAGAAGCACACGGTGTTCTATAATGGCATCTTCAAGTTCTGAGACGCGATCTAGCGCCATGAACCAAATACGTAGCGCATGCGCGTAGTACTGATCCAAAGTTGACACTAGAAAATCATTATGAGTTGCGGCGTAAATATTGTGGTGAATACGTTGATCTAAATTAATCAACTTCTCCATCTTTGGTTCGCCTTTAATTGAATCAATTTCTTTAATAAGTTGTGCAATAACGGTGCGGTCCTGAGCGGTTGCACGCTCTGCTGCAAGTCCCGCCGCTTGGATTTCTAAATTTCCTCGAACTTCGGAAATTGCCGCAAGATCTTTTACATCTACACCCGCGACGAACATTCCGCGGCGTGGATAAACTTCAATTAATTTCTCATTGGCAAGATTGCGTAGCGCTTCGCGAATTGGAGTACGGCCCATTTCCAGCTGAGCCATTAAGTCGCTCTCTGAAATTACAGAACCCGGACGCAGCTCACAGCTGATGATCATCGAGCGGATTTGGCTATAGGCCTCATCGCTTAACGATTGATTCTCACGAATTTGATGGATTCCCGAAAAACTCAAGCTCACAGGGAGAACATATATCAGTGATATATCAACTTCAAGGCTTTGCGCTACCCTTTTTCCCATGGCGAGAGTGAATCTTTATGCGGCAGCTAGGGCAGCGGCCGGCGCTGAGCTCCTTGAAATCGAGGCTGGTACTTTAGGGATTCTGATCGAAAAGCTTGCTTCCAGGAATTCAGATTTAGCCAAGCTCCTGCCGACCTGCTCATACCTATTAAATGGTGAGTCCTGCGAAGACTTGAGCCGAGCTTTGACTGAAAGCGACAACATCGATGTATTGCCGCAATTTGCTGGAGGTTAATTAACCGCCAATAGCGGACATCGGGCGTACCGGTTTAACGAAATCTGGATTATTAATTCCATGTCCAGGCAATTTCGCTTTAACTGATGCACCAAAAGCTTTAATTATGTCTTCGTGTTTTTCGGATTCGCTCAGTCGACCATTTCGTAAAATCGAACGCAAATCGGTTTCCGTATTTGAAAACAAACAATTGCGAAGCTGACCATCTGAAGTCAGGCGAATTCGATCGCAGTTAGCACAGAAAGAACGAGTAACACTTCCGATTATTCCAACTGTCGCTGGTCCTCCATTGATGTAAAACTCTTCAGCCGGAGAAGATCCGCGATTTGATACTGGTGTTAATTCGAATTCATAATTTAATTGATTAAAAATTTCATCCGCAGTAATTAAATTACTACGTGTCCAGGCATCACCTGCGTCCAATGGCATCTGCTCAATAAATCGTAAATTAAGATTTTCAGATAGCGCCCACTTCAATAGTGGCAAAGCTTCATCTCCATTTATATCGCGCATTAGAACAGTGTTAATTTTGATTGGAGCAAGTCCCGCGGCTCTTGCTGCCGCGATTCCTTCTATGACATCGTCGTATCTATCGCGAAATGTCAGTCTCTTAAATCGTTCCCAATCTAAAGTATCTAAACTGATATTAATTCTCTTAAGGCCAGCATCAGCTAATCGCTGTGCTACTTTTGCAAGAGCGACCCCATTAGTGGTCATTGATAGTTCAGGTGCATTTTCAAGTGCATTTATTTGCGAAACGATTTCAACGATATCTGGTCGTAGTAGCGGTTCTCCACCAGTGAGTCGAACCTCAGTTACGCCTTGTGAAACCGCTATTTCAATTACTTTTACCAATTCGGAGGCAGTTAATAGCGTTTCGGATGGCAGCCATTTGTCGAAGTTAAACGGCATGCAATAAGTGCAACGAAGTGAGCAACGATCCGTTAGCGATACACGTAAATCGCGGTGCACGCGCCCATAAGTATCAATCAAGCTCATGCGCTATTTACCCATTCAGTAGTGCCATCAGCAAATTCTTGATATTTCCAAATTGGCAACTCAGCTTTTACTCGCTCTACAAGCTCTTCACAACATGAAAGTGCAGGAGCTCTATGTTCAGATGCAACTGCAACGACAAAAGCACTTTCGCCGATTGGAATCGCGCCATATCTGTGTGCCACTGCAACATTTACAACTTCATGCTTTGAAGCAATTTCGTTGGTAATTTTTTCAATAACAGACTGAGCGCTTGGATGTATCTCATAATTAAGCGTCAGAACGCTTTTACCTTTGTCGTGATTACGCACATCCCCGCTAAAAGTTACAACTGCGCCTGCACTTTCACTTTTAACTTGAGAAGCTAATTCCTCCGCAGTTATCAAAGATTCAGTTACCCGTGCTGTGATCATTTCCGTCTAACTGATCGAGAATATGTCCTGCAAGTCTTTCAATAATTACAAGTCCATCTTTTACCGCTCCTGGAGACCCCGGGAGATTAATGATTAATGATTTTCCATTAGTTCCAGCTAGTCCTCGGGACAAATCGGCAGTTGGGACTTTTTCTCTGGAATAAGCGCGCATGGCTTCAGAAAAACCAGGCAGTTCTTTTTCAAGTAGCGGTCTAGTTGCTTCGGGAGTCACATCAGTTGGTGAAATTCCAGTGCCGCCGGTAGTGACGATTAAATGTATGCCATCAGCCAGAGCGCTTTTAATAGTGGTATTTATTTGATTAACATCATCTTGAACTAACTTGTGACCCATTACTTGATAACCTAATTTTATTAAGCCATCTTTAAGTGCGGCACCGCTTAAGTCTTTATAAATTCCAGCTGAAGCTCGAGTGCTCGCGGTAATGATGATCGCGCTTTTCATCGCTGCCAATCGCCGGTTTTTCCACCGCTCTTTGATTCCACTTGCACATCTCTTATCGCTGCATGTGGATCCATAGCTTTAATCATGTCAATCAGCGTTAAACCAGTAATCGAGACCGCCGTTAAAGCTTCCATTTCAACGCCAGTGCGATCGGTTGTTTTAGCAGTTGCCAAAATTTCAACACCATCAGATTCAATCTTTAATTCTATTTCCACTTTATTAAGCGCAATCTGATGACAAAGTGGAATCAATTCGCTAGTTTTCTTTGCTCCCATGATTCCGGCAATACGTGCGGTTGCTAAAACATCGCCTTTTGGTGTCTGGCCATTTGCGATCGCGCTAAGAACTTCAGCTTTCATTGTTACTTTTCCGGAAGCAGTAGCGATGCGGGCAGTTACCTCTTTCCCGGAGGTATCGACCATATTAGCTTCACCATTTTCATTAATGTGGCTCAGACTCATAGCGGTAATCCTAACCATCTAAGTTGAGTTGGTGGATTGGTGCAGACTGCAAAACCATCAGCATGCGCCAAACTTCGAAGCATCGCACTTCCTAAAAACTGCCCGATATTGAATTCACCATTGTTTAGCGTTCCGAGAACAAGTCGAGTAAAGCCTGGTTGAGCTTCAAATTTATCTTTAGTTGAAATCTCTGGAAGTGCGTTGAGTGGCTTATCAAAAATTGCTTGAATTAAAGGGGCGCCTAAAGTCATTAGTGCGACCACCGCAGATTGCGGGTTCCCCGGAAGACCAATTAACGGTTTCCCATTTACTTCTGCCAATACTTGAGGGTGCCCTGGGCGACATGCCACTTTATCCACGATTAATGAACCATTTAATTTCGCTACAGCAATTTTTAGAAAATCTCTTGGGCCATCTGCAGTGCCACCGGTAGTGATCACTACATCAAAATCTCTAGATGCTTTATTTATTGCTTCAATTGTTAGAAGTAAATCATCTGGAACATATTCAATATGAACTACTTCGCAACCTAATTTTGATATCCAACCAGGAAGTTGCGGACCTAAAGAATCCCTGACCAGCCCGTCACTTGGAATTCCAGATAATTGGATTTCATCACCTAATAAAAGTAAGGCAACTTTAGGTTTCTTAAATACTTCAATTTCATCGTAACCAGCCGCGGCAATCAATCCGACCATTGCAGGAGTTAACTTGCTTCCCTTTTTTACCAAGACTTCATTTAGTTTTGCTTCTTCACCAGCAGGTCTAAAATCTTTACGTTCGGTAGTTTCTCCGTTTAATATTTCTCCATCAACTTTTGCGTTTTCCCAGCGGATTACGCCAAATGCGCCAGTAGGTATCACCGCACCTGTAGCAATTCCAAGCGCTTCACCAGAATTAAGGATTCCTTTAAAAGGTGACCCTGCTTTGATCTCACCAATTATTTTCCACGGCCCGCTACCTGATACAACATAACCATCCATGGCGCTGGTTTCGTATGTAGGTAATTGCACAAGAGCAAGTGCATCAACTGCCAAATATCGATCGACTATTTGAGAAATCGGAAGTTTTTCAATTACTCCTTTTGTTCCAAGTTTGTAGGCAGCATCACGTGCCGCATCCCAACTTGGTTCATTTAAAGTCATTGCGCCAATCTACTCGCCAAGTCAATTGCTTTTGCAAGGTCCTCTTTTGTATCTATATCTAAGAGAAACTCTGTTTCAACCAATGAAACACGATCAATTTCTAGCTTAGAAATCAATTCCTTGACTGACCTATTTTCCAAGTTACCCAAACTCTCTAAAGCACTTCTTAGTTTTTCTGTTTTATAAACTCCAGCTAAAGGTTGCACAAAACCGTCACAATCCATAGGTAACGCTGCATCGTTGATTAATGAGTTTAATAATTGCGGCAAAACTCTAGGCGCAAATGGCATATCTATAGCGAATATCGAGACTAGATCAGTATCAACAGCTTTCAAACCTGCACCAATTGCAGCAACTGGACCTGCACCAGTAGGTTCCTCACGAACATAAACTGCTTCTAAATCTGTCTCTGGACCAACAATTACCAAATTCCTTAAACTCTCAGTTAAATATTCAAGAAGAGTTCTGTCGTTTATCAAAGCTTCGGATTTATCAGAACCGAATCTTTTACTAGTGCCACCGGTTAAAATAATAGATTTCATCTAAGTGCTTCTTTAAGTGGCTTTCTCAAGAAAAATACTATCGCAACTGCAATAAGTAACATTACTGCAGATAAGGCATAAGCGGTATCAACATTTATATCCAACTCTTGGTAAATCAACATAGTCCAAGTTTGGGTAGAGCCTGGTAAAGAACCTGCAAACATTAAAGTGGCGCCAAATTCACCAATTGCACGCGCCCAAGCCAAAATTCCTCCAGTTGCAATAGCACTTCGTGATTGCGGAATTGCAATCTTTTTAAATAGATCTCCACCGTCAGCACGATCAATAATTGCTGCATCTTCTACTTCTTTTGGCAATTGACGGAAATTAGATTCACAGACAAGAACTACAAATGGAAGTCCGACAAATATTCCAGCCAAAACTACAGCGCTAGTTGTAAACGGCATTGCCCATCCGAATTCTTGGTAAATATATTTACCAAGAATCCCATTACGGCCCATTAGCGAAAGTAGCGCTATACCTGCAACAGTTGGTGGTAGCACAATTGGCGCCAGCACTAAAGGTCTTAAGAAATTAGTTAACTTCCCCGAACTTTTTGCCAAAATCCAAGCGAGTGGCACTCCAAGAATGAGAGATATCAAAGCCGCAAGGGTTGATGTCCATAACGAAAGTTTTATTGCTGTTAAATCCGATATTGAATTGAAAAAAGAACTCCAAGGAACTTTTGCCAGCAATGCAATTAAAGGCGCGATAATCACAAAACTGGCGATTACAGCGAGACTCTTAACTACTTTTCCAAATTTCACTTTACTTCAAACCCTCTATTCTGTAACTGCTTAAGCACAGCTTTAGATTGTAGATAATTCATAAAGGTAGCAGCCCAACGGTTCTTTCTTAATTCCGCTATTTGATAAGTGGTTTTAGCGGCATCTTTATTTGCGAATTCAATAGCTCTTAACTTTTTATTTGCTAGAACATCAGTGCGGTAGATAATTGCCGCATCAACTTCGCCAGCAAGCAATTTAGCAACTGCGCTGGTGACTTTAGGTTCTAGAGAAATAGGTTTTGAAGTTACCCCTTCTCCAACTAGAGCAGCATCGGCGGTAGAACCACATGGGACTTCATGAGCACATTGAATCCACGTTACTTTATTATTATTTAAGTCAGATAATTTCGAAATGTTTGAAGTTTTTGGAACTCCAAGGACTACGCGGTTAACCAGATAATCACTGCCACCTGTAAAAGGTTCTGCAGATACAAATATGTCGGCGGGCGCACCTGCTTTGATCTGAGTAAGTAATGTTGAAGATGGTTGAAAGGAAAATACTATTTTGATACCAGAGTGTGCTTTCTCGAATTGCTTACCTATTTGAGTAAAGCTTTCGGTCAAACTTGAGGCAGCGAAAACTGTTACGTTAGAAGCAGCATTGGCTGGTGAGACAAAAACTAGTGAAATCACTACTGATGCAACAACCAAAATCTTCTTCATTTCGCGAGTATATAAGGCTATTCTTTAAGCCACTTATGGTTGAAAATATTGCAATCTTCATTGTGGGCTTATCCGTTGGCTTTCTAAACGGATTTGCCGGAGGCGCATCAGTGCTCTCATTTCCTGCGATGATTGCAGTTGGGCTAAATCCTGTTACCGCAGCAATGACAAATGCATTGGGAGTTTGGACTGCAAATGTCGGTGCCATATACGGAAAATTTAATGAAATTAAAGGAATTATAAAATCAGAGAGCCAACTGATTGGATATTCCATGTTTGGAGCCTTGATTGGTGGCTTGGCTTTAGCACTAATGCCAATATCAGGATTTAAAGTGATAGTCCCAGTGTTAATTGCAGTTGCATCACTTTCATTGTTCATTAAAGTCCAAGAGAACCTGTCACCAATCAAGCAGAAAATTCAATATTTCTGGCTGACTGCAATTGGTTTTTATGCGGGTTATTTCGGCCCTGGTCAAGGAGTAATGACTATTGCTGTCCTTGCTCGCGATGCAAAGCGCACCGTTACAGATATAAATGTAAGTAAGAATGTTGTTGTTACTTTAACTTGTGTTGGTTCGAATTTAATTTATATCGCAAGTGGAAAAGTAGATTGGAAATTCACTTCGATACTTGCAGTCAGCTGTGCAATTGGTGGCTTCTTTGGCGCGAAAGTAATTGGAAGATTTAGCCGTGAGGTATACCGGATGGGTATTTTTGTAATTGGAATGCTTAGCGCAGTTTGGTTTGCTAAAGAATATTGGCTTTGATTATTCGTCGTCATGACGACGATTAGCTGTTATTTCTAACATGTGAGTAGATCTAAGTACGATCAAAATAATCACTGTTAATCCAATTGAGGCTACCTGAAAACCAAGTCCCACGGCACATCCCATAGCTGCGGTAGCAAAAACGGTTGCTGCTGTAGTGACACCTTTAGTGCCTGAATCTCTTGTTTGAAAAATTAAACCTGCACCTAAAAAGCCGATACCAGTGATGATTGCATGCATTGCGCGTGTTGGATCTCCAAGTTTTGCATCAATATCAAGTATTTTTCCAATACACACTATCGCCGCTGACGATGCACCAACAAGTGCCATGGTTCTTGGCCCTACAGATTTACCTGCGCGGTCTCGCTCCCATCCAATTGCAGAACCAAGTAACGCCGCTATAGCCGCGTTGATAACTACCAGGAATTGGCTTGAAAGTTCTACCGAACCGAATTCAATCATTATTGGAGTTTACGCCTTCAGAGCGCACTTTCCAAGAGTGATAGGCAGATATTGCAAAAATATAAAGTGGAAAAATGACCAAAATTGGTTTTATTGCGGCAGGTCCATCAGGATATTTAACAGAAAGAATTGTTAAAGCAACAAAGTAAATAATAGCCAATGACCATGTAAGTGGTCTTAGAAACTTCACTTTTACTAAATGTGGGAATTTCAATTTAGTTAGAGAAAGGAAAGAAAGAACCAGAATTGTTATCTGAATATAAATTTCGCGAGTTCCAAGAATTAGAAATGTTGGAATTACTAAATTCCACGCTGCAGGAAATCCATTGAACCAATGATCTTCGGTTTCCTGATCAGTACGAGCAAACCAAAGTGCACCTGTAAAAATAATTAGCCCAACGTAGATCCAAGAATAATTTGATTTAATCAAGTCTAGTCTTATAAGCATCGCGACAGGAACCATCACACAAGTTACGTAATCAACAACTAGATCCAAAATATGTCCGTCAAATTTAGTTGCATGTAGGTGAATGTCTATTTTTCTAGCGATAGGACCGTCAAATCCATCGATTATTTGGCAAATGATCAGCCAAAGCAAACCACTTCGAAAATTACCGTTTATAAATTGTTCAAGAGAAATTAGGCCAGCAATTGCTCCGAACGCGGTAATTGAGTGAATCACATATCCTGCTACCACTTTTCGCACTAGCGCACTTTACTGCAATATGCTTTGTAAATGGCGAAGACCACCGTATTAAAAAATGCTTGGATTACCGCAGTTTTAGCGTATTCGGTGGTTCGCACCTTAGTAATTTGGAAAATATTTCAAAAATATGGTGTGAATCAATATCTTTACTTGATTATCGATATTTTCTGCGCATATTGGTACGCAATCTTCTCAACAAAATTGGTGATTGAAACAAGCAAAACACATTACAAAAATTTATTGAAATACCTGTCTCTGACTCTGATATTTAATTTCATTCCAGATTTATATGTTCTTGCCACGGCGAAGGAAGTTCCAAGTTTTATTTTCAAGTCATACATTCAAATAATCGTGCTGCTTGCAATTATTGGTCTTTTCTCCTTGTTTAGAGAAATTCAAAACCGTCGCAAGTAATTCTCTGATTATTTCTGTCTAAAAATTTTGTGATTAGCGGCTTGTGCAACTGGACGCACTATTAAAGAATCTATATTGACGTGACTTGGCAACATGGCAGCCCAGCGAATAGTTTCGGCAATATCTTCGGCAGTTAAAGGCTCAGCAACACCTTCGTAAACTTTTTCTGCTGCTTCATCGCTACCTAGGCGTACTTTCGAAAATTCTTCAGTCTTGACCATTCCAGGAGCAATTTCCGTAACTCTAATTGGTTCTCCGTTTAATTCGAGCCTGAGAGTTTGAGCTAATGCCATTTCTGCAAATTTTGCATTCGTATAACTTCCACCGTTTTCATAAACCGCATGTCCTGCAGTTGAAGTTACGACCACAATATGGCTTTTGCCATTTGATCGTAAATTCGGAAGCAAGGCTTTGGTAACGCGCAATGTTCCTAGCACATTCACGTCATAAGTTTTCTGCCAAATGGCTGGGTCTGCTTTATCGATTGGCGCTGAATCAAATGCCCCGCCAGCATTATTGACGAGCAAAGCGACGCTTCTTCCGTTTAGTGCTTTTACAAAATTATCAACGCTCTGCTGATCAGTTACATCTAATTGGATTGCTTCAATCTTTTCATTTGCGATTTGATTTAATCGATCGAGTCTGCGAGCTGCTGCAATAACTTGAAATCCGTTATCGGCTAATAATTTTGCGGTGGCAGCGCCAATTCCACTACTTGCGCCGGTAACGACTGCGAGCGCCATTAAAGAGTTGCCGCCATCGCTTTGGTGTGTGCAGGAGACGACCCGCAGCATGAACCAATCACATTAACTCCAAGCGCTTTCATATCTTGGGCGTACTTTGCCATCTCTTCAGGAGTTCCGTCATAAATGAAATCTCCACCTACTAGCTTCGGAAGGCCCGCATTCGATTGAGTAATAATGTAAACACCGTCTGGACGCGCATCAGTTAATTCTCTTGCAATCACGCGCATTTCATCTACGCCGCGACCACAGTTTGCGCCAATAATTCGCACGCCTTCTGCTGCAAGTGTTGTAACAGCAACGGCTGGCTTTACACCCATCATGGTTCGCAAGTTTGTATCAAATGAGAAAGTTACAATCACTGGTAGATCTGGAGCGACTTCCTTTGCAGCCTTTACTGCAGCTTCTACTTCCTGAAGATCACTCATGGTTTCGATCAAGATTGCATCTACTCCACCGGCTACCAATGCTTTGATTTGATCTGCAAATAAAGCTTTTGCTTCATCGATAGTCATAGTGCCCATTGGCTCCATTAATTCACCAGATGGTCCTACGTCTCCCATTACAAAACATCCAGGGTGGCGATCCGCAACTTTACGTGCAATCTCTGCACCCGCTTTGTTTAATTCAAATAAACGATCCTCAAGTCCATGCATCTGCAAACGTCCGCGAGTTCCACCAAATGTATTGGTAGTAATTAAATTCGCACCTGCCGCGGCATACTCTTCTAGAACTTCTTCGATAGCGGTTGGATTCTCAACGTTCCATAATTCAGGAGCACCACCGTCTGTCAAACCTTTTCCTTGCAACATCGTGCCCATTGCGCCATCAGAAATCAAAATTCCTTTTTCAAGCGCTTCATAAATTGCTGACATAAACACTCCTATCGAGGCTCGAATTCTACTAACCTTGCATTAAGGAGACCAACTAATGACTAAGCAATTGAAGACCGGTTACGTTTATCACGAACTATTTGGCTGGCATGACACAGGCACAAATGCAGGCTTCTTTCCTAGTGATCCTGCGAAAGGTTTGCAGCCATTCTTAAATTACGAGAATGCTGAAACCAAGAAACGTATACATGAGTTAATTGTGGTTTCTGGTCTAATTGATCATCTTGAGCGCATTCCGGCCCGCCATGCAACTAATGAAGAATTGTTACTAGTTCATCCGCAAAGCTACTTAACAAATTTAAAAGCAGTTAGTGAACAACGTCTTGGTGGTGATGCAGGCGATGGCGAAACGCCACTTGCAAAAGGTGGTTATGAAATCGGAACCATGGCAGTTGGTGCAGTTACTGCGCTGGCACAAGCTGTCGTTTCTGGCCAAGTTGATAATGGCTATGCCTTAGTTAGACCACCAGGACATCATGCAATTCGATCTGGCGGAATGGGCTATTGTTTGTTTTCAAATTTAGGAATTGCACTTTCGGTCATTAAGCGCGACAACCCAGGTATTCGTATCGCAACAGTTGATTGGGATGTTCACCATGGCAATGGAACACAAGATGTCTTTTATAACGACCCAGATGTTTTAACAATTTCACTTCATCAAGATCGTTTGTATCCAAGAAACTCTGGAATGCGCGAGGAAATTGGTGAAGGACGTGGAATTAATACCAACATCAATATTCCACTTCCTGCCGGAACTGGAAATGGCGGGTATCAATATGCATTTGAACAAGTTGTCGCCCCAGCAATAAAGAAATTCAATCCAGATTTAATTGCGGTTGCATCCGGTTTTGATTCATGTGTTTATGATCCACTTGGGCGCATGATGTTAACTGCGAGTGGTTATGCAAAATTAACTGAAATTCTTATGAGCGCATCAAAGAACAATAAATTGATGATTGCACATGAAGGTGGCTATAACGCTGTGTATTCGCCATTCTGTGGCCTTTTTGTTTTACAGCAACTATCTGGAATCAAAAAACTAGATGATCCATTTGATCATACTGAAAACTATCCAGGGCAAGCTTTATTTGAACATCAACGATTTGAGGTTGATGAAGCTGCAAAACTTTTAAGTGCGCTGCCAGATAATCGGTAAACAGTCCATTCATCCATAGCTTCCGCGCCAATTGATTTGTAGAAATTAATTGAAGGTTCATTCCAATCAAGTACCCACCATTGGAATCTTTCGTAATTTCTATCTACACATAGTTGAGCCAATGTCTTCATTAACTGAAGTCCCAGCCCGCTGCCACGAAATTCTGGCTTGACAAAAAGATCTTCAAGATAAAGACCTGCTTTGCCCAACCAAGTTGAATAATTCAAGAACCAAATAGCGATTCCAACCACTTGCCCATCTACTTCAGCCACATGGCAGTAAGCGACAGGATCTTTACCGAATAGGTTCTCTTTTATATCGTCAACAGATGCAGCCACTGCGTCTGGTTCTTTTTCGTAAATCGCAAGCTCCACAATTAAGTCATGAATGGCTTGTACATCACTAATTTTGCCTTCACGAATCATTTATTAAGCCAACATCTCTTTCACAAGCGGAATAACTTTAGTTCCGTAAAGTTCCAAAGATTTCATTAGCATCGAATGCTTCTGTGGCCCGTTTGCATACTTAAAATCAAAACGTTGAGCGCCAACAGATTTAACTGCATGAACAATTTTCTTAGCCACAGTCTCTGGTGAACCAACATACTGAGATCCATATTGGCATTCCTGGACAAAACTCTCTTGGGTAGGTGGTGCCCATCCTCGCTCGCGACCGATGCGACCGACCATTTTGAAATAAGCCGGCCATTGTTCTTCCATAGCTTGCTCGTCTGTATCTGAAATGTAGCCAGGTGAATGGATCGAAATATCTTTCAATTCATGTCCGAATTCCTGCATTGAATTGCGGTATAGATGTGCAAATGGCGCAAAGCGCGCAGGATCTCCGCCAATAATTGCAATTGCTAATTGCAAATCTAATCTTGCTGCGCGCACAACCGAGGCTGGGGTTCCGCCAACACCTACTCGAAGTGGGATAGCGCCACGTTCAGTTTTCGGAAAAACATCTTGATTATTCAAAGGTAATCTTGTGGAACCACTCCAAGTAACCGGCTTCTCTTTTAATAATTCAACAAGAAGCTCTAACTTCTCTTCAAAAAGTATTTCGTATTGAGATAAATCAAATCCAAAAAGCGGGAATGATTCGATAAAAGAGCCACGTCCCGCAGTAATTTCTGCTCGACCATTTGAGAGCGCATCCAGCGTTGCAAATCTTTCATACACGCGAACCGAATCATCGCTTGATAAAACTGTGACGCCAGTTCCTAACTTAATTTGTTTTGTTCGCGTAGCAATTCCGGCTAACACGGTATCTGGAGCGGAGATGGCAAAGTCATCTCGATGATGTTCGCCAAGATTAATTCCGTATATGCCCATTGAGTCAGCAAAGACTGCCTCTTCAACAACGTTGCGAATGGTCTGAGCACCTGTAATCGGAGCACCAGAATCATCAACCTGCATATCTCCGAAGGTATCGAGGCCGAATTTAATCTCCATTAGTTAAGAGAAAAGCTTGGATATTCGTCAGTAACTAGCGCTACTGCATATCCATAAACGCGGTTCCAAAACTTCAATGTATTAAGAATTAATTCTCCAGCCCAAGCGGGAAATGTTCCTGAAAGAGATGTCAGCGCCCAAGCCAAAACTAGGGCAATAAAAGCAAATACTGAGTAAACAAAACCAACGATGTAAAGCGGAATAGCTAAGAACCATTTAACAAGTGGTAACCAGCGGTTGAGTTTCTTACCGCCTTCTACATCAGGGAAAATCACTGCGATCTTTGGATTGCGCTCAAAAGTTGGATATTCGTCAGTCAGCAATAAGACATATGCAGCAATGCGTGTGCCGAATTCAAGTACCGCATGATTAAAACTTAGCAACCAACTTGGGTAAACATTTCTGACGATCAGGGCAGCTGCAACTGGAAGCGCTAAAACAAGAGTGCTCCATTCATTCCCACTTGAAAACTGTTGGAATAAGTAGACAAATGCAAAAAGCGGCAAGCTTAAGATTAAGCGAAAAAAGACGGTCTTACGATTGCGATTATTAGTCTGAATTTCAATTTGAGTTTCAATTTGGTTCGCCATAAGGAAATCTTATTGCTAAAAACTTCTCTTGTAATTGCAAGTAATTAGCAAATAAATGTCAGCAATCACACATAGAATTTAGTTGAATTTTCAACTATCTCCACTGTATGGTTACGCATCTAAACAAAACCTGCTTTTTCAACTCTAATAAAGGAAATTTCATGTCAGTTCTAGCTTCATTGCCATCAGGCACATTTAATATCGATCCATCACATAGCCGCGTTGGCTTCAGCGCACGTCACGCTATGGTTACTAAGGTTCGCGGTGCATTTAATGAGTACACAGGTTCTGCAACTGTTGCTAATGGTGCTGCTTCAATCAATATCGAAATCTCAGTTGCTTCAGTCGATACTCGAAGCGCAGACCGCGATGGCCATCTACAGTCACCTGACTTCTTTGATGTGGCTAACTTCCCAAAGATCAAATTCGCTTCAACATCAGTAAAAGACGCGGGATCAGACAAGATTGCAGTTGATGGCAATTTGACCATCAAGGACGTCACCAAGCCAATCACAATTGAATTTGAATACACCGGCACTGCGACAGACCCATTCGGAAATGCTCGTTTCGGTTTCGAAGGGGGCGCAGAAATTAACCGCAAGGATTTCGGTCTAACTTGGAATGCTGCTCTTGAAACTGGTGGAATTTTAGTTTCAGAGAACATCAAGCTTGAATTCGAAATTTCAGCAATCGCTGCAAAGTAAGAAATTAACGGAAAAACCCCGCGGTATTGCGGGGTTTTTTTATTTGCGAAATATTCGCGTTTAGTCTTTTTAGAAACTCTTCTCTAAAATTCGAGCATTCTTTAACCAAGGAGCAAACAATGACACTTTATTCAAATATCACTGAAGTTGTTGGAAATACACCTTTAGTTCGCATCAATCGAATTATCGATGGCGGCGCAGAGGTTTATGCAAAATTAGAATTTTACAATCCAACAAGCACGGTTAAAGATCGCATTGGTATTGCAATGGTTGATGCTGCAGAAGCAGCAGGCGTACTAAAGCCTGGCGGAACTATTGTTGAAGCAACCTCAGGTAATACCGGTATTGCACTTGCAATGGTTGGTGCAGCTCGTGGTTACAAAACAATTCTTACCATGCCAGATTCAATGTCTAAAGAACGTCGTGCACTGCTCCGTGCATTTGGCGCAGAATTAGTATTAACACCAGCTGCAGAAGGTATGCGTGGCGCTGTTGCTAAAGCTGAAGAACTTGGTGCAAAAGATGGTGCAGTACTAGTTCGCCAATTTGAAAATGCAGCCAACCCTGCAATTCACCGCGCAACAACTGCACAAGAAATTTGGAATGACACTAACGGAAAAGTTGCAGCGTTAGTTGCTGGAATTGGAACTGGTGGAACTATCACAGGTGTTGGACAAGTTCTAAAGGAAAAGAATCCAGACATCAAAGTATTCGCGGTTGAACCTGCAGCTTCGCCAATTCTTAATGGTGGTTCACCATCAGGTCACCCAATTCAAGGAATTGGACCAAACTTCGTGCCACCAGTTCTTGATACAAAGGTTTATGACGAAGTTCTAGATGTTTCAAACGAAGAAGCACTTGGTTATGCACGTCGTGCAGCCAAGGAAGAAGGAATTCTGGCTGGAATTTCATCCGGTGCAGCTCTGTGGGGTGCTGCGCAAGTTGCAAAGCGACCAGAGTTTGCAGGAAAGATCATTGTTGTGATCATTCCTTCATTTGGTGAGCGCTATCTATCGACAGTGCTTTACCAAGATTTGATGGACTAATATCCGCAAGTGTTTAAAACAATTAAGGAAGACCTCGAAACTGCTCTCAAGCGCGATCCCGCTGCTAGAAATAAGTTAGAGGTCTTTCTTACTTATCCAGGTGTTCACGCTGTTTGGAATTACCGAATCTCTCATTGGCTCTGGAAACATAACATTAAATTGTTAGCTCGAATTTTCTCTAACCGTGCTCGACGCAGAACCGGAATTGAAATCCATCCCGGCGCTGAAATTGGTCGTCGTTTCTTTATTGATCACGGCATTGGAGTTGTAATCGGTGAAACAGCTCAAATTGGCGATGATGTGATGCTGTATCACAATGTAACTTTGGGAGCACGTCGCTTTGCTACAGGTAAGCGCCACCCGACCATCGGCAACCGAGTAATCATCGGCGCAGGAGCAAAGATTCTTGGACCTGTAAAAATTGCAGATGATGCACGCGTCTCTTACAACGGCGTTGTAATTGAAGACGTGAAGAAGACTAACGATTCAGATATTTATTACATCTAATGCGTAGACTCCTCCGCTATGGGGTCAAAAAGTAATTTAACGAGCCAACAAGTATCTGAGTTTCTTGCATCAAGAAGAAGCACTCGAGATTTTCTAGATAAACCGATTCCGGAAGAGATTCTTAACCAGATTCTTACCGATGCGTTAACTGCACCAAGTTGGTCTAACACTCGCCCATTCATGATTGCAGTTGCTGATGGCGATAGAAAAGATCGCATCAGCGCAGAGTTCTCAAAGCGCTGGGAGTACCTGTCAACCAATTTACGAAAAGGCTGGTTGGGTAAATTAAGAATTTTCATTACTCGCTATGGATTGCCAACTAGCAATCGCGTAGTTAGCAAGCCTTATGCTGAAGATTTAAAGCCAAGAGCATTTCGTTTAGGGGCTGACCTATATGGCCATTACGGAATTAGTCGTGATGATCGTATTGCACGTGATGATTGGTGGGCGGCTAACTACAAATTCTTTGGCGCTCCGACTGAGTTGTTTGTTTACATTCATAAGAGCCTTGGCATCTTCTCTGCCAATGACGCTGGATTGATGATGGAGAATCTAATTCTCTCGGCGCATGCTCATGGACTTGGCACCTGCCCTCAAGGAGCAGCTTCAATTTGGGATGACGTAGTTAGAAAAGAATTTAATGTGCCAGAAAATTATGTCTTGTTATGCGGCATTGCGATTGGTTACCCTAGTCTAACTCACGCAAATGAGTTCAGAGCAAACAGAATTCCACCAAAAGAAATTCTTATTGATCGAAAGAAACATATTTCGAAC
>CAZUOG010000014.1:0-18557 GCA_964622225.1 uncultured Actinomycetes bacterium
TGACTTCAACCATGTGCACCGGAATACGAATGGTGCGAGCCTGATCTGCCATCGCGCGAGTAATCGCCTGGCGAATCCACCAAGTTGCATAGGTAGAGAACTTGTAACCCTTTGTGTAGTCGAACTTCTCAACCGCACGAATCAAACCTAAGTTACCTTCTTGAATTAGATCTAAGAACAACATGCCGCGACCGGTGTAGCGCTTTGCAAGAGAAACCACCAGACGAAGGTTTGCCTCTAACAAGTGATTCTTTGCTCGGCGACCATCTTCTGCAATCCACTCAAGTTCGCGCTTTAACTTCTTATCAAGCTTCTTCTCTGTCGCTAACTTCTCTTCAGCGAAGAGACCTGCTTCAACACGAGTAGCTAGTTCCACTTCAAGTTCTGCATTAAGAAGTGCAACGCGACCAATCTGCTTTAGGTAATCCTTAACCGGGTCAGCAGTCGCACCAGCTGTTAAAACAGTCTGCTCAGGAGGCAGCTGCTTCATTTCAGTCTGAATCAAACGCTTTGTATCTTCGATGATTGTGTGGATGCTCTTGAATTCTTTAACTGGTGTGGCATTGATTGAATCAATCAGAGCTTTTGCACCGCGCTCTGTTAAATCAATCGAAGTCACCATGAGCTCTAACTGTTTTGCAGTAAGTGCGCGAGAATCAGCTTTTGACGCTGTTTTTGAAGGGTCATTTTCTTTAGCGCGAATAGCTTCATCAAGTAGATGAACTGCCGATAAACGGCCACGAAGTTTGGCACGCTCTGAACGGCCCTGCTCTTCTTCTTTTTCTTCATCAGAATCACGAAGTACGAATGCGCCTTCTCCATCGTCAACGCCTTCTTCATCAGAAAGCGTAATAACACGAACTTCTTCTTTAACTTCTTCTTTTGCTTCATCGATGTTATCGATATTTAAATCGAGATCTTCTTCTTCTACTAATTCAACTTCTTCGCCATCAATGATGACAGTCTTTGCAGTCTTATCTCCCTTGACCGCTGGTCCAGAAGATTCTGCAGTTGCAGCATCTAGTTCTAGCTTTGGAGCTACAAGTGCTTTTTCTGAATTCTTTAGCATGCGGTATGGAGAGCCCAAACCAGCTTTCTTTAATTTCTCCGTAACTTTCGGAACAGAAATCTCTAAAGCTTTTGCTTCATCAACTAATTCTTTGTCAGCCTTCTTTGGAATGCGATTTAATGAAGTAACGCCGCGTGATTCCAATTCAGCAAGCACATGCTTTTGACGTTCAACTAAATCGCGAGCATCAAGGATCTGCTTAACATCTGCAGCGGTTAACTCTTTCTTCAATTCAATTTTTAGCTCAACTTTTTTAACTGCTGCTTTTTTAACAGGTACTGCCTTTTTCGCAGCTTTAGCCGGAGCTTTCTTTGCTACTGCCTTCTTAGCTGGTGCAGCTTTCTTTGCTGCTTTGGCAGGTGCCTTCTTTTTAGGCGCGCGAGTAACCACAAATGTGTCCTTTTGGATTGCTTTTCGAGTTTTAGCAAACTCACTTGCTGCTTTTAGGGGTATGGCAGCGAGCGATTGCGATTGCGTAATTGTACTGAAAACTCTCAGACAACTACAAAAAATTAATGTTTATGAGCGCCTTCAGCGTGTTCTATCGCATGGCGAAGTAGCTCTCCCATGGCATCTGATTCAACCAAGAATCCATCATGTCCAAAAGGCGATGAGAGCATCTCTAACTTGGAGCCCGGGGTTAGCTCCGCTAACTCTTGCTGCAAACGTGGTGGGAATAGGCGATCAGTGTCTATCGAGACCACCATTACCGGGACCTTGATGGTGGCTAGCGCTGCAGCAACCCCGCCACGATCACGACCAATGTCGTGGCTATTCATAGCCTCTCCCAAAATGATGTAGGTATTGGCATCAAAACGCGAAGCCAATTTATCTGCTTGGTGGTCTAAGTAAGACTCAACTGCGTAGCGACCAGTGTCATCACCTTGCAGCTCGCGGCCAAATCTCATATCCATTTCAATTTCAGTTCGAAAAGTCAGATGAGCAATTCGGCGTGCAATGCCCATGCCGACTTCCGGGCCCAATTGGTTGTAGTAATAATCGCCATTATTGAAATTTGGGTCAGCTTTAATTGCATGCACTTGGGTCGAAACTGAACCAATTTGATCGCCAGTTGCTACTGCAGAACTTCCAATTGTGCAGATACCGCCAATTCGTTCTGGATATTGCACTGCCCACTCAAGAGAGCGCATGCCACCTAAAGATGGACCGCATGAGAGTACATATTTATTGATTCCCAGAGCATTGGTAAATGCAACTTCAGCGGCAACCATGTCGCGAATTGTTAATGATGGAAATCTTGATCCATAAAATTTTCCATCTGAATGCTTAGATGCAGGACCAGTTGAACCTTGGCATCCACCAATTACATTTGGGCAGACCACAAAATATTTATTGGTATCTAAAGGTTTTCCTGGCCCTACTTGATTTGGCCACCAGCTTTCAACATCCGACCAACCAGTCCAAGCATGATTAACTAAAATCGCATTATCTTTATTTGCATTTAGCTCTCCCCAAGATTGGTATGCAATCACCACATCGGGTAAGACTTCGCCAGATTCCAAAACGATATCGCCGACATTGATGAATTTACGATCCCCTGGATCCTCACCATCAAGCCACGCACCGGTTACGTGTGGAATAGGCACTTAATAACTCCTGTCGTTCTTATCGTTAGGTGAAAATGTTTCACCAACAATCTGGTCGTCACCCGGAGCACCCCACTAACGACTAGAGGGTTGCCACCCAACGAGCCGGGGCTTGATGTTGGAATTCGTGACCTGGCTCGAAGTTTAGCAACCCTCTTATGGATGCGACAAATAGTTATTTAGCTATCCGAAAATTGTTTGCGTGACCCTTGGGTGTAACTCCGCGCGTAATTGCGCGAAACCTGAAGGTGGCCAGCCGCTACTAAATACACGTCGCAATAGTCGAGCCAATGAATACTCTGGTTCATCTTCGATTGCTCGATCTAGCGCGCGCTGCGCCAATGCGCCCTCCCCATTTTCATATGCAATAGCTGCAAATAAAGATGCCACCGGAGCCACAAATTTAGGTGGTGCTATTCGAAGCAAATCTCGCCACATCGCCCAATAAGCATTTAGTGATTTCTCATCGTGGCAGCCCAAGGCGTAATCGCGAACCTGAACATCAGTCAAGCGACCTAAGACTCTAGCAATCAAGTCATAGTCCTTGCAGAAACCGTTTTGAATATAAAAGTCAGCAAGTAAAAGCACGGATTCTGCGCCATCTCTTTGCAGTTCATTTAAATTATTTGACTCAGGATCAATCCGAAAACTAATTACCTGAGCATTCCAATTAATATCTTTGGAAAAAAGTGTCGGAGAAATCGAATGGGTAAGCCCTTCAGAATCTAAGAATGGCAATACTTTTCCATTAGCAACTTGCTCCGCGGCAATTCGTGAATTCTCAAAATCTTCAATTGGATTTCCATCCGGTGGGCAGCATTTTTCATCGCTACAAATCAAGGACTTCCATCGACCATTTCTAACCAGCATTAATTCTCGAATTGGAATTTCTAGTGCCGCTACGGCATCTGCAGCATTTCGCAATACTTCTGGGCCTAAATCTGAACCTGTTGGCTCATATGCGACTAATAGCGCCCCTTCGGCGTGATCGCGTTTTAAATGCGAAGCCAGTAATTGATAAGCGCCTTCTGGCGGATTAATTGGAAAATCAACCCGCATTGCCATTTCAAGTGAATCTGATTTCACAGAGATAAGTACTAATGAATCAGTGGGATGGTAGCCAATCAAAAATGGCACCGCGGCGAGTAAATCATGTGGTGTTTTAACTGTTGTCATAGTGGCTAATCGTTCTTAAAGCCAGCGACAGAAGTTTTTACTTACCCACAAATTTAGTACTTGCGCCTACTACTTTTACATCTACTGCAGAGACTTGTTTGATATTGCCAGTAATTGGAAATGAAATTCCACCGACTTTAAAGCGGCCGGTCCATAAAGTAGCCACAGTTACGGTGTAAGTCCCAGGCGCGGAATATGAATGTGTGATATCTGTAGATGGATATGGGTGCCCAGGTTTGCTGGTGATCAAAACCGATCCGTCTCCAAAAGACCATAATGAACTGGGTGATAAATAAACGGTAATAGCACTACCCAATATTGAATATTCTTTGCTAAAACTAGTTGGCATATCGGTAAAGAAAATCACCGGAACTCTTATCAACGCTTTGCCGACAGGTTGATAAGCCACCTGCATGGTCGGCAAAGATTCCAAAATCTTGTCCGCTAATGATTTTGTAGTACTTCTAGGTTTTGGAGTGATCGTTCTTGGTTTGTATATGTATTTATGTGTCGAAGTTGGGCGTGGCTTTGGAGCGGTAGATGTGACAACTCTCGGCTTCGGGGTGCTGGTGCTCCCTGCTTTCTTGCCTTCAATTACCAATTGCCCATTTTGGGTGTAGACATCGATACATAGATTGCCGGTGCACGCAGCGTTTGCACTTTGAATTGGCAACAGTAATAAAACCAGAAGAAATATTAATTTACGCATGCCTTTAACGTATTCCGAAATGGCGAAAGTGAAGTTTCCTTTCCACAGCTATCGTTATCCCATGGCAGCGAAAGATGGCGATGGCTGGATTGAATGCCGATGCGGCGGAAAGCATTGGGGTTTAAATGGCGCTGCTGGATTGCTTTTAATTCGTGACCGAAAAATAATGATGCAACATCGCTCTCCGTGGGTGCATAACGGAGATACCTGGGGTTTACCAGGCGGAGCACGCGATTCTCATGAAAGTATCCAAGAAGCTGCGATTCGCGAAAGTGTCGAAGAAACCGGAATTAATCCAACGCACGTCGAAGTTGTAGGACTTTTTTCTGATAATCACATCGATTGGAGATACGACACCGTAATCGCAATTGCCCATGGGGATTTAGAAACTGCCGAATGGAACCCTGAGACTCATGACATTGGTTGGTTTGATATCGAAGAAGTCACAGGTTTAGAACTACATCCTAGTTTTGCTAAAACTTGGCCTACTCTTCAGAACCAAGTGATTGAGCTAATCGCTTCAGAGAATCTCTAACCACTTCTCCATCGCTGGTGCGCCATAGAGGTGGAATTGAATTAAGTAGAACACTTCCGTAACGCTTGGTCACAATTCTGGAATCTAAGATCGCAACTACTCCGCGATCCTCAACGCTTCTGATTAATCGACCCGTACCTTGCGCTAACAGCAGCGCTGCTCGCGGAAGTGAAACCGACATAAATCCACTTCCACCTGCAGCATCTACCTCTGCACTTCGAGCTGACATAACTGGATCATCTGGTCTTGGAAATGGAATGCGATCAATTGCAACCAAAGTACATGAAGCACCAGGAACATCGACACCTTGCCAAAGAGTCATGGTTCCAAGTAGTACCGAAGTTTCATCATTTGCAAACTTTTCTACTAACGGTGCAACTGCATCCCCGCGTTTTTGAGTAATGATTTTAATTGGTCGCTCCGCTAGAACTTTCCTTAAATGTGCATCTGCTGCTTCGACTCCACGCCAAGAGCTGAAAAGTGCAAGTGTTCTGCCTCCGGCGGCATCGATTAATTCACCCAAATGTTCGAGTACTTCTGGCGCAATTCCATCACGCCCTGGTTCGGGTAAATGTTTCGGTAAATAAAGCATGCCCTGTTGAGCAAAATCAAATGGCGAACCAACATCTAGCATTTGAACATTAGCAGGATCGATCATGTTCTCTTCTGGCTCTTCATCTGCCATTTCATCAACAACAAAACCAATTTGTTTTGCCATGGCATTAAAGCCACTTCCGACTGTAAGCGTTGCACTGGTAGCGATTACGGGAGTTTGTCGGAGCATGTTTTGACGCAAAACATCAGAGACTGAAAGTGGCGCCAAATATAGAGTTTTGAAAGTTGGCTCATACCAGAGTACTTGCCCACCTTTGCCTTTAAGCAACTTTTGCGCCGTAACATTTACTTCATTTACTGCGCCTTTAACTCGAGCGCGTTCTGCCAATTCTGTTGTGTCAATAATGTCATCATCGGCTTGTAAGAACTTAACAATCGCATCAGCAGTTTCGCGAACTCGGCGAACTGCCTTCTCTAGTTCATCAGGCAACACATCTAATTTGCGGCTAATTTCAATATCACCCCGCATCATTTCGCCATAACCATCCATGGCATCAGCAAAATCATCAGATGCATGTGTAAACGAATCGACCATCTTGTTTGGAAGTGCTTTGTATTTACGAGCCATTGCTGCAGCTCTGGCTACTCTTGGCGCAGTTAGCTCTTCAGTAACTGCTTGTGTTGTGCGATCCATAAATTCATGCGCCTCATCCAGTATTACGACATCTCGTTCAGGCAAAATCGGATGAGATTCAACAACTTCAAGAGCCAATAATGTGTGGTTTGAAACCACGATATCTGAATTTATCGCTTTTACTTTGGCATTAGCGGCAAAACATTGCGCGCCGTAATTGCAAACATCTGCGCCGACGCATTCCCTGCCGCTTACTGAACTTGCCGCCCATACTCTGCGATCAACATCTGGTGCTTCATCACGATCTCCGGTAACTCCTGGCGTCTCAGCCCAACTTCTAAGCCTTTGCGCATCCTTACCGAGTGAAGAAAGTTCTAAGACCAATTCCCCATCAGGATCGGGTTCATCCGAATTTAATTTTTGTAGGCAGATGTAATTACCCACGCCTTTATATATTCCATATGTAATTTCGCGACCAAGTTCTTTTTCTAGTGCCGGAACAATTTTCGGTAGATCTCGTTCTACAAGTTGTCGCTGTAAGGCCAAAGTTGCTGTGGCAATCAGCGTTTTCTTACCGCTAACAATCGCTGGAACCAAATAAGCCAAGGATTTTCCGGTTCCGGTACCTGCTTGAACCATCAGATGATGGCGATCAATTAGTGCATTTGCGACTGCTTCGGCCATTTCAATCTGACCTTCACGAGGTTTGCCGTCGATAGCAGCTACAGCTACTTCCAGCGCTTTTCTAACCTCAGTAATGTTCACTTTCTTATAGTAACTAAATCCTGGCTCTTGATTATTTGATAGACACCTAAACTCATCAAACATCCAGCTGAAATTTGCAGCACGGTAATGCTTTGATCAAAGAGTAAATATCCCGCCACACCGGCGATAAATGGGTTAATAATTGAAAAGAGCATCAGAGTAATGGAATTAACATTTGTGGTTAGCCACAAATATGCAAAATGTTGTGTCGCTAACGAAAAGATCAGGAAAATTACGCTTCCTTGTAACACCGCATCAACAGTTATTGCAGGGGCATCAAAAAACATTTTTGCAACGTAGCTTCCAGCACTGCCAATAATCGCCTGTAAAGATGTGGCCATTAGCAGTGAATAACTTGGATTGAATTTAATCCAGATTTCGGTAGCAATAAACCAAACAAAAACTGAAAATAACCCAGCAAGGATTCCGATTAATGTTACGTTGCCTGTAGGAGTTCCAACCAGAATTGCTAATGCAACAAGTGCAATTGCCAAACCAAAGAATGTTTTTCGGTGCACTGGTTTCTTTTGAATCAATAAGTAAATCGTGCTTATTACAGGTAAGGCGCTATACAAGAGCGCCGTGATTGCACCTGGTGTTTTCGAACTTGCATATGCAAGACTTCCACTGCAAATTGGGTAAAAAAGCATTGAGCAAATAAATGTAATCCAAAGGTCTTTATCGAATTTTAGTTCTTTAAATTCTTTTGGCGCCTTGACCAACAAAATTGAAGTCAAAATTATTGCGGTGCCGAAAGTTCTAACAAATACCAAATTCATTGGCGCCAGATGTTTAGTGGCTACCGTCAATACCGGATAGCCGATGCCACCCATCAGCCACATTGTGGCCAAACCAAGTGAAACATTTAATTTAGATTTCACTTGAGCCTACTTGGAAGTTATTTACTTTATGCGAAGTAAAGTGTTGGTATCGTCTTCGTATAGCTTCGCCGGAATCATCTCGCCGGCTTTATCGCCATATCGTGCTCTTGCGCGACGATAGATATTTTCAACAGTCGCATGCACTTCCATTGGCACGCCAACATTTCTTGCTAAATCTCCAGCTAACTTTAAATCTTTGCATGCAAGCGCAACTGCAAATCCCTCGTCGTAATCGCCTTCGTTTAGAAGTCCCATCAAATCTCGCTCTAACATAATTGACTGGCAAGGTGAACCGACCAGAGCCTTTCGCAAGACTTCTAAATCAACTCCCGCTTTAACGCCGAGCATTAATGCTTCTACAGATGCCACAAACTGGTTGAACCAGAGCATGTTTAGAACTAATTTAACTGCGTATCCTGTTCCCCATTCACCGCAATAGAAGAACTTAGAAGGATCACCTAAGCAATCAAATATCGGTTTTACTTTTGAAATCGCAGCCTCAGAGCCGCCTGCAAAAATAGATAGTGATCCTTTATCTGCGCCAACAGCCATACCCGCAACCGGAGCATCAATTAATTGAATTGATTTATCTAAATGAGTAGAAACCAACTTTGCAGTCTCTGGAACGCTAGTAGACATATCAATCCAAATTGAATCTGGCTTCATTGCGGCAGCAATCCCAGAATTAATCATCGCACTTTCGATTGAAGCTGGTGTAGGTAGCATCGTGATTAGTACATCAGCATTTGCCACTGCTTCAGTTCCGGAAGTTGCACTCTTGGCACCTGCGGTGACAGGCTTCTTCATGTTTTCTGGATTTAAATCGAAGACTGTGATGTCGAATCCTGCTTGAGCCAAATTACGGGACATGCTACCGCCCATACTTCCGGTTCCAATAAATGCGATTTTCACTTTATCTCCGATTTCTTTAAACTAATTTAAATCTACCCAAGTGGTCTTTAACGCACTGTATGCATCAAGAGCGTGAAGCGACTTATCTCTACCACTGCCAGAATTCTTAAATCCTCCAAATGGTGTGATTACATCGCTCATATCGAAGGTATTAATCCAAACAGTTCCTGCCCTTAGTTGGCGTGCAAAGTTATGTGCCTTCGCGATATTGCCGCTCCAAACCGATGCAGCCAAACCGTATTCAGTTCCGTTAGCCAATTCGAGCGCGTGTGCTTCATCCTTTGCTATTTCTGCAACAATTACTGGCCCAAAGATCTCTTCTTGCGCCAATTTTGAATCATGCGAAACACCAGAAATTAGCGTTGGTTCAAAATTGCAATCGTTTCCGGATGGTTGTTTTCCACCAAAGACAAAACTTTCACCATTTTTTCCGACTTGCTCTAAATATGAATTAACACGATCTCTTTGCTTTAAAGAGACTACCGGGCCCATTTGAGTTGTCGGATCTAATGGATGTCCCCAACGGAATGAATTAACAAATCCCTTTAACTTCTCAAATAATGCGTCTTTGATTTCTTCTTGAACAATAATTCTTGAACCTGCATTACATGTCTGCCCTGAGTTGTAGAAGATACCCCAAGCAATTGTTGAAGCAGCTGCATCAAGATCAACCACATCATTTAAAACAACCTGTGGGCTCTTTCCACCTAATTCAAGTGAAACCTGCTTCATGTTGGATTCAGCTGCATATTGCAGCATCAATCGACCTACGCCCGGGCTTCCAGTAAATGCAATTTTCGCAACATCATTGTGCAGAGCGAGAGCTTTTCCGGCTTCATTACCTAAACCTGTTACGACGTTAAATACACCTGCAGGGATGCCAGCTTCAATAGCCAACTCTGCAATTCGCAAGGTAGCTAGAGAAGATTCTTCTGATGGCTTTAAAACCACAGAATTTCCCATTGCAATCGCTGGCGCAAATTTCCATGAAGCGATAACGATTGGATAATTCCAAGGAACAATTGCGCCTACCACTCCAAGAGGTTCACGAGTAATCATCGCTAAGGCAGATTTTGGCGCAGGTGCAATTTCGTCATAAGTCTTATCGATGGTTTCTGCATACCATTGAATATTTCTAGCCACCGCTAAAGCATCGTAGCCTGCGGTATCTCCGATTGGCTTACCTACTTCTAAAGTTTCAAGTAAGGCGATTTCTTTATAGTTCTGTCGCACCAAATCTGCCCAACGGAGCATGATTTCTTTTTTGTCACGAGGATTTAAATTGCGCCACACTCCACTATCAAAAGCCTTTTTTGCGCTCTTTACGGCTAGATCGACGTCTTCACTTTGGGCGGCTGAAATCGAAGTTAAGATTTTCTGATCAATTGGTGAAATCGCATCAAAGGTGCGACCACTGAGGGCACTTACAAATTTACCGTCAATAAATAACTGGTTTCGGTAATTAAGTTTGCTCGCTAAGTCAGTCCATTCATTTGTGATTTGCATCTAAAAATTTATCCTTAAGCTGTTTGTAGTAATGATGTGTTTGGCTTGCAACCCATTCCAGGCTCATCAGGGACCCAAAGGTTTCCTGATGCGTCAACTTCAATAGTTTTCTCAAGTAAGAAATCTCTGCGTTCTGTTGACCAAGTTGGTGGATCAAAAGGAAATTCAATAAATGGAGCTCCACCGATGCCTGCTGTCACCTGAAGATTCGCCATCAATCCGTATCCATTCGACCATGTGTGAGGTGTAAAAATCTTACCGAGCGCTTTTGCTTTTTTGGCAATTTCGTTCGTATGGTGCAACCCCACTGAAAGCACGACATCCATTTGATAAACATCAAGCGCATCTGCTGCCAATAATGTTCTTACCTCGTGAATAGTTCTAACCATTTCACCGCCAGCAATCTTTACGCCTCTGCCTTGAAGTTTTCTTAAACCATCAATGTCTTCCATTGGCAAAGGTTCTTCTAGCCAAAACACTTGGTAATCGACACACGCGTCTAGAAAATTTGAAACAGTTTTGAAATCTAAAGGGTCTCGGGTGTCACCTGGCATACGCCATGCTTGGTTTAAATCAACCATGATTTGAAGATCATTTCCAACTGCCTCGCGTATTGCTTTGAGAGTTTTTACTCCTAAGTCCAAATCGCTTTGCGGCACTCTAATTTTCAGCGCTTTAAATCCAAGATCACGAATCTTCTTTGCAGATTCTGCTCTCTCAGCTGGGGTCATCACAGCTCCAGTTGATGCATAAGCAGGAATCGACTTATCTACGCCGCCAAATAACTCGGCAACGCTCTTTTGCTTCGCTTTTCCAATGGCATCCCAAATCGCTGCCTCGATTGGCCAATAGCGTCCGCCGTGAAATGAAATGGTCTCTAATCTGCGAACGTGATTTTCAATATCAAATAGACCAGTTCCGATGAAATGCTTTTCATATCCATCAAAGCCTTCCATGGTGTCACCTGAACCAAAGCCAGTTATACCTTCATCGGTTTCTACAATCGTTACAGTTGCGCCGAAATTTGTTCGCGGCTTTGGATCCCAATTTGGACAAAATGGCGGATTTAATTCAAGATTTGTTTGAACAAATCTGATATCAGTAATTTTCATTATTTGCTCTGCCTAAAAAACGGATTAGTAATTTCTAAACTTGGATCAAGAAGTTCTTCTGCCTTTGGTAAACCTAATTTTCCATTCTTTAGAGCTTCAAACATGGCTTGACTTTGGTTTGCATAAACTTGCTCTTCATCGTTGGCTGATGGATTAAGCCAAATTGCGGCAATGATTACTAAATCATTCGCTTCTTTTGTATCTATGACTCCCTCTTGGAGAGCTTTTCTAACTCCGGTTGCAACACCTGCTTGGCAGGCACCCCAAGTTAGCAGTCCGTGAAAATCTCCTGCTACCTCTGCTTTGTTTACAAAAAGCGTTGGTGGTGTAACTGCCAAGCCGGTCTTTGCAATAACCATGAAAGGAACATGCCCTGCCCTAGGTGTGGCTAGGGCCGTAGCCCATGCCACACCTGCAGGTCCAGATCGATGACCAAGAATGGTATTTGTATGCGCAGCATTTGCTCCGCTACCTACGAAACTCTCACCGATCTGGAGGTTAATCATTTTTATTTACTTTCTAGTTACTTATTACTTAACTATTTACTTAACTAAGCCAGCTGAATTCAAGAAGCTCTTAGCAACTGTGTCAGCATCTTCACCAAGCACGTCAATACGAGCATTTAGATTCTGCATTACTGCATTTGAAATCTTTCCTGCAATTGGTGCAAGTGCCTTAGCTAGTTGTGGGTACTTCTTTGCAACCTTATCTGGCATGGTTAGCGCAGCGTTGTATGGAGGGAAATATGACTTGTCTTCAGTTGGAACTGTTAGACCAAGTGCTCCGATACGACCATCTGTTGCGAAAACTTCGCCCATGGTGCACTGACCATCTTTAGTTGCCTGATAAATAGCGCCAGTATCTAGAACCTTTACGGTTACATCTGAACCGATTCCATACTTTGTTTTGAACCCTGCCCAACCATCTGGACGGCTCTGGAATTCAGATTCAACACACCAGATACGCTGATCTGCTGGAACCTTGGTTACTAAATCTGAGTAGGTCTTAACGCCCCACTTAGCAGCATTAGCTTTTGTAATAGCGAATGCATATGTGTCATTGAATGAAGTCATTGGTAGCCATGTGACACCAAACTTCTTGTCGCCAGCAACTACCCTCTTGTAAAGATCATCTGGTGCAATGTTCACATCTGTCTGCTTCTGGTAAACAAGCCATGCAGTACCGGTGTACTCCCAATACATGTCAATGTCACCCTTAAGCATTGCTTCACGAGTAGTTACAGAACCCTTGATGTTGGTCTTGTCGACTACCTTTCCGCCATTTGCCAAGATGAACTGCTTTACAATCTTTGAAAGCACAATGCTCTCTGTAAAGTCTTTCGAGCCAACAGTTACTTTGACTCCAGCAAGTGATTTACCTGCTGCGTTAGCTGAAGTGGAAGTTGCAGCACCACCTACGACAGCAATTGCGATGGCTGCTGCCGCTGCCACCACTTTGTAGCGCTTAATCTGCATTTTTTCTCCTATAGGTTGTTTACTAAATCCCACGAGGTCGTAGGAGTTCTTCTGCTACACGAGCTAGCCAATCCATTGTGAATGCCACCAAAACGGTTAGCAAGCCACCAGTTAGCAGAACTACCTCGCGATTTAGCTTTAGGCCAGGGATGATTAACGTTCCCAAACCTCCACCGTTAACAAAGACACCCAATGTGGCAATGCCAACGGTAAGAATTAATGTGGTGCGAACGCCAGCCAAAATGACTGGAACCGCAAGTGGTAACTCAATATGTCGAAGCGCTTGTCGCGGCGTCATACCCATACCGAGTGCTGATTCGATAATAAATGGATCGATTTCTTGTAACCCAACAATGGTATTTCGCAGAATTGGCAAGATACCAAAAGCTGCAAATGAAAAGATTGCGATTGGTTTTCCAAAACCGAAAAGAATGCCTGCAAGAATCAATAACCCAACCGCAGGGAATGCTTGCCCAATGTTTGCAAGAGCTAAAACTATTGGTGTCAATTTCTTCGCTCGCGGTCTGGTTAGCGCGATTCCTGCTGGAATTGCAACCGCCAAAATTATGAATGCAGATGCAAATGAGAGAATTAGATGGTCTTTAATCGCGGCCATGATAAATGGCGGATTTATAGTAACTTTTTCAATTACATCTAATTTTCGGCCAGTTAAATAAGTGAATAAACCACCAGCAATAGCCAAAATCAGTACTGCTTGATAAACCAAAGAGCGATGCTTCTGGAAAATTAATCTCGCTGAACCTGAATAAAGCGATCCTTTTGGAATTTCTGGTGCTGGGGTGCTCATACCGATTTAGCTTTCGTGAGCGAAATAGCTTGCTGGAGGGATTCAAAAGTTAAGTGGTGGTTTGCACCAACATTAACTTGCTTGTGTCCTTGAATAAACAAATCCATTGCTTCTCGCAAAGTTGCATCTTCAGATATCGCAGGACCAGTTCCGGTACCTGATAACAAATCAATTGAGCTAAGTGGTACAAGACTCAGCATTCGAACACTTGCTGAATCTCCTACGAAGCTTTTAACGCGATCGGTTTTTGGTGCAGAGAGAATTTCCAGAGGAGTTCCGTACTGCTCCACTTTTGATTGTTCTGAAAGAACCGCAATTCGATCACCAAGCAATAGCGCTTCTTCAAAGTCATGAGTCACGAAGACCACAGTTTTCTTAAGTTCTTTTTGAAGTGATCTAAATTCTTTCTGCAATTTGATACGAGTAATTGGATCAGTTGCGCCGAAAGGTTCGTCCATAAGTAGTACACCTGGATCTGCAGCCAGTGCGCGAGCAACTCCAACGCGTTGTTGCTGTCCACCTGATAATTGTTTTGGGTAGCGATCTGCGTAATCAGATGGATCTAGCCCCACCATTTCCAACAATTCATAAACACGATTCTTGATTTCTTGCTTTTCCCAGCCAAGAAGATTTGGCACGGTAGCTACGTTGTTAGCCACGGTTAAATGTGGGAAAAGGCCGATTTGCTGAATTACATAGCCAATATTTCGGCGCAATTCATGGGCTGGTGTATGAGTAACGTCTTTGCCGCCAAGCAGGATGCTGCCCGAAGTTGGTTCGATGATTCGATTAATCATCTTCATGGTGGTGGTTTTGCCGCATCCAGAAGGCCCAACAAGGACCACACATTCGCCAGCTGGAATCGTCAAAGAGAAATCAAGTACCGCCGCTTTATTTGTATTTGGGTAATTTTTTGTTAGTTTTTCAAGACGAATTTCTTGACCGATGCTGTTGCTCATGAAATACGTAACCCCTTAGCTGTGGTGAGTTTCTTAATAAATACAAAAGCGCCGTCGAAAGCTAGCGCCAAAAGAGTGATGCCAAAGCAGCCCACTAAAGTTTGATTCATTGAATTAAAAGAGCCGAGATTTGCAAGACCGCTAAATAGATAATCACCAAGTCCAGGTCCGCCAACGTAAGCAGCAATTGATGAGATTCCAAATGTCAACATACATGAGACTCGAATACCAACAATTATGATGGGCCAAGCTAATGGAAATTGAATTTTACGAAGCACAGTTAACGGTTTCATTCCCATAGCGAGAGCAGATTCAATGACGGCAGGTTCGACAGATCTCAATCCAACTACAGTATTTCTCACTACCGGTAACTGTCCGTAAAGCACCAATGCGATGATTGCTGGCACCCAACCAAGGCCTACTACACCAATTAAAAAAATAAACATCGCAAGAGATGGAATGGTGAAAACTACCGACCAAAAACCAGTCACTGCTTCAACTAAATTTTCTTTACGCCAAATTAGTAAACCGGTAAGAATTGCCGTGAACGAGACAATTGAAACCACAAGCAATATCAATTCAATTTGTGCAATTACCGCAGCCAGAATTTTCACGTGCTGAAGTTGTATGTACTGCCAAAGATTTGGCGGCGTAATTGGGACTAGGTCCATGTCGACAGATTCTTGACCCAATTTTGAACTGTTGCAATAGCGACAACAAAAGTTGTATTATCTGCAACAATGAGCAATGCGCTTCCGCGTAATAACGGCCTCGAACGTGATCTTGAAATAGTAGAAGCGGTCGCAGCTTTGGCCCCTATGCCTGCTCGAAATGCCATCTTGTCAGCGAAAACTGGACGAGAGAAAAGCCAGATCTCAAGAGCTGTTAATCGATTGGTAGATACCGGAATTCTTCTGCGCAGAGATAACGGTGTAGTTGTGGGCCCGAGACTTTATGCAATGGCTCGATATTCATATGAAGCGCAATTGGTTTCTAATGCGCGTGGTGAAATGCACGGCCTAGTTCAAAAATTAGGCGAGACAATTCATTTAACAGTCCTCCAAGGACTTGAAGTTATAACTATTCACTCAGAATCTCCTTCCCATGGTTTTAGAGCACTTAGTTGGATGGGAGTTACAGCGCCCTCCTACATGACATCTTCGGGACGAGTTCTCTTATCAGGATTAGATGATGATCAAATTCTCAGAATTTTTCCGGCTAACAAGAAAATTGTCGGCGCACCTGAAAAGTGTTTAGCAAAAGATGGTGCATCTCTAATCAAAGTTATCCAAAAGGTCAGACAGCAAGGATTCGCGACCGTTGTTGAAGAGTACGAACCTGGTTTAGTCGGTGCTTCGGTTCCTATTTATGATTTCTCCAATGATGTAATCGCCGCGTTGAACGTTGCCGCCCCAAAGGAAAGATTTGAAAATAAACTTGAGGAAGCTGCAAAAGAGATGCAAATTGCGGCAAAAAGAATTTCGGGTAAGTTAAAACAGGAAAGGTAGACAATGAGCAACTTCAATCTAACTCCAGGAACCGTAAACATCAGATTCGGTGTAGGCTCCATAAAAGAGTTGCCAGAAATTTTGGCGGGGCTCGGTAAGAAAAAGCCGTTCATTGTCACTGATAGCGGAGTCGCGGCTTCAGGCATATTGGCAATAGTCAAAAAAAGCCTTGAAAATGGCGGTTTTCACGGCGAATCTTTCGAAGGTGTAAAGCCTAATCCGACGGTTTCCTTGATTGATGAAGGCGCTAAAGCCGCACACTTAACCGGTGCAGATTGCATCATTGCAGTTGGCGGCGGATCTTCATTGGATTCATCCAAAGGCATTGCACTCGTAGCAGCTAATCCAACTTTTTCTTCAGCTCAATTTAATTACACAATCACTCCTGAAAAACCAGCTTTACCGATTATTGCAATTCCAACTACAAGCGGCACAGGTAGCGAAACAAATAACTGGGGTGTAATTGATGATCCCGCAAACCATAAGAAAATTTATATTGGTGATGCGTCCACTACCCCAGTTGCAGCTATTTTGGATCCAGAACTTACATCTGGTTTGCCGCCAAGACCAACTGCAGGTACAGGTATCGACGCGCTAACACATGCAATTGAATCATTGACATCCAAAGGCAGAACACCGGTGTCGGCGGCATATGCACATGAAGCAATCAAATTGATTTCGAAATCTTTGCCGATTGCATTTTCAGATGGCAAAAATTTAGATGCGCGTGGCGATATGTTGATGGGAGCACACTTAGCAGGTCTCGCACTTACACTTTCTGGGTTGGGTCTAGTTCATGGAATTGCGCACTCTGTATCTGCTCATGTTGGTGCAGCACATGGTGAAGCATTAGCTTCTGTGCTTGCGGAAGTTATGGAATTTAATAGCAGCGTCTCGGAATCAACATATAAAACTGTTGCCGTGGACATGAATATTCAAGCGGATTCAAAAGTTGCTATAAATGCAGTCAGATCATTAGCTGATGAGATTAGTATCCGTTTTCCGCTGAGCACTTTTGGAGTAACTAGCGATATGTGCGAAGCAATTGCAGATACCGCTTTGGTTGACTCAGTCACTTCAAATAACCCAATCGCCCCTACCAAGGCTCAAATCATAGAAATCCTAAAATCTCGATTAAATTAGCCAATTCGGGAATAGTTGAAATTTCAACTATGTTGTAAAGTATGTGACTATGAACAGAATGCCAGCGCTCTACATCGGCCATGGCGCCCCGATGTTGCTAGACGATCCACTTTGGACATCGCAACTACGCGATGTTGCTACTGGATTGCCAAAACCGAAGGCGATTCTGATTGTCTCGGCGCACTGGGAATCTGAACCAGTAACGCTTACTTCTCCAGAAGCGGCGACTCCGCTGGTTTATGACTTTGGTGGTTTTGATCCAAAGTATTACCAGATGACTTATGAAACACCTGATGCATCAGAACTTACTCAAATGGTGGCAAAGCTGATGCCAGATAATGAACCGGTTTACCAATCTAATCGCGGCTTAGACCACGGAGCGTGGGTACCACTTAAAGTGATGTACCCGGATGCGGATATTCCAGTGCTTCAAATGTCGATGCCAACTTCTGATCCCGAAGGCCTAATGAAATTAGGCAAGCGTCTACAAACTCTCCGCGATCAAGGTGTATTAATTATTGGATCCGGATTTATGACTCACGGTCTGCCATTCTTAAAAGATTGGCGAATCGAAGCAACTGCACCTGGTTGGTCTGCAGATTTTGATTCGTGGGCAGCAGAAGCGTTAGCAAATGGTGATGTTGATACTTTGAGTAACTTCAAAGAGAAAGCTCCAGGCATGCCATATGCCCATCCAACAGTTGAGCACTTCACGCCGCTATTTATAACTCTTGGAGCTGCAAGTGATGCTGAAGCTGCGCCAGATACTTTAATTGATGGCTACTTTATGGGGCTTTCAAAACGTTCCATATTAGTTGCTTAGCGCAACGCATTTGCTTTGTTTAGCAGCGATAGCTTTCTTCGCAGCTTCGCCATTTAGAAACTTTACTGAACCATTTAGTGGATTAATTAGCGCTGGCTTAAATTGATATTTAAGTACTTCACCAGTTGGTGCCAAAGTAAGTAGCCCAACCCCGCTATTTACCGCACCTGCAGAGCCACTATAAAACACAAAATTTCCAAGTGAATAATCAATAAGCTTGCCGTTTTCTAAAACGTATGGCTGTTGCCGATGTGAGTGGCTTCCGATAATCGCAGTTGCGCCCCACTCCAACCATTTTTGAGCTGCAGCTACATCGCTCTTTTGTGGGCAGGTCTGCTCTTCTACTCCCCAATGGGTGTAAATAATTACTGCTTTAGCTT
>CAZUOG010000015.1:0-17891 GCA_964622225.1 uncultured Actinomycetes bacterium
GATTGTTAATGCGATTTGGATCATTACATTCGTATTGCCGTGGATTTATCGTCGTATTCGCGGTATTTCATCTGGAGATGGGCGAATTGCTAAGTATCCAAGCCTTATTTCATGGCCGATTTCAGATAATCGCTGATTTTTGCCATAATTGCGCCCGCAGTAATCGTAAGAAATTGCCTCCCTAGCTCAGTGGTAGAGCATCCGCCTTGTAAGCGGAAGGTCGTCAGTTCAATCCTGACGGGGGGCTCCAGTTATTTAAAGTACAAAATTCTCCTTCGCATTGAAAGTCCCGGTGCTTCTGCCGTGTAATAAATGGGCTTTACCAACTCCGAACACATTCCAATTTAATAAATCGTCACTAAATATTGCGGTCAACTCATCAATTCCAACGATACTTATATCGTTTGGTGCTTTCATAAATCTTTGAGCTGCACTCTCAGGTATCCATTTAAAGAATTTATTAAAGTGTGGGATTGTTCGAATATTCGAAACAATTCCAAATCCAGGATCTCCATCTACTTTCATTTTTCTAAAGTGCGGAATATCTGGACCAAGTGCCATCGCGCCCGCACTGCATCCAGCAAGAGAAGCACCGCGTTGCCAATTCTTGTGAATTGCATCGTAAACAGGTGAACTAATTATGCTTTTTGCCAAATAATGTGGATCGCCGCCACTTAAATAAATTAGACCAGCACCATTTATCTGATCTGCAAATTCTTTATTGAACGCGTCTTCTCGGCTATATATCGGTAAGAAAACCTGTTTGGCACCAATGCGCTTCGCTTGTTCAGCGCCAAGCTCTCTCCAAAATTCTAATCTGCCGGAGCTCTCTTGACCAGCTGCGGTCGGTAATTGAATGAATAAATCGGAACCACCCAAATCCAAAAGTTCACGTTCAAATTCAGACATGGCAGGTAAATACTCACCAGAACCCACCAACGCGATCCGTCCATGTTTGTGATTCATTTGAACCATCTATTTCCGTTTTAAATTTCTCTTAATGAACCAATGGATAACTTTTACTACGAATCCATCTCTATGAGCAGCAATGTATTTATAACCGATTTCACTTATTGGGCCGAGGATTCTTATCAACTTTGAAAAAAAAGAATTACCAGTAACAATCAAAACTTGAGCCACCGCTTTAGCGCCAAAATAGGTTTTGTCGCTTATCACTACAACTGATTTTTCCACTTGTTCTTGAGTCAAGCCGTAGTCACTCAGAGCCAATTCTTGATTTGGAATTGCATTTAATTGAGCGCGATTCTTCGCCCAGTCAACGCAAGATTTACAGAAGTCGCAATGCCCATCGTAAATCACGGTAATCATGGCGCAATCATTCCCTAAATATTCATAAAATCGAATTTGCTGATTAGATATGCCTATGTCCTTGGCATTTGTTACCGGCGGCTCACGAGGTTTGGGTTTTGAAACTGCGAAAGCGCTTCACGCAGCGGGACACCAAGTCGTGCTCTTTGCACGTAATACCGAAAAATTACATGCTGCAGGTGCTGAATTAAACTCACCAATTGAATTTGTGGAGATGCTTGATATTTCGCAAACTCGAAAAGTTTTTGAAGCAGCAGTTGAAAAATATGGCGTGCCAGATATTTTGATGTTGGCACACGGCGTGATGTCCGATCGACTAGCTAAAACATTGAAAACAGATGATGACGAATGGCATCGAGTCATGACAATTAATTTAGATTCAGTATTTACCATTGTTAATGAAGTCGGCGCAAAGATGGCAGAAGCTCGAAAGGGCAGAGTAATTATTTATTCTGCTTGTTTAGGCAGAATGTCAGGTCCAGGAAATGCTGGTGGACTTGCGCCGTATCGAATTTCTAAAGCCGGAGTTAATGCATTAGTTAGAAATTTGGCTCACGAAACTGGTCATGGTTCTCGCGGATTTTGGGTGGATGCAATCTGCCCAAATCATTCTCGTACAGATATGGGTGGAGAAAATGCGCCACGTTCTGCTGCTGAAGGTGCTGAGACTGCAGTCTGGCTTGCAACTCGCGAATTAATTCCAGGAGAGACGCAAACCGGCGTAATGTGGGAAGACCACGAAATCGTCCCTTGGTAATTACTTATTAAGTGCAGTATTAATTGTTGAAATAGTTTCAGCGATAACGGCATCAACTTGATCCCACATAGGTGCATGGCCAGATTGTGGCAGCACCACCCATTTAGAATGATTTGGAGCCAATGATTTTTCCTGGCTATTAGATGCCGGCAATGTGTAATCAGTATCGCCAAAAATAATAGTTACGGGAATGTTGGCAGAGATTTCCTTATCAAATCTATTTCCAAGAAATGCATCCCACAATGTGTAGTAACCAGATGCACCACCCATAGCAATTGCGGCTTTCGCGCAAGTTTCAGGCGAGAATTTCTCCCATTGCGGGCTGACTAATTTAAAACCGATTGCGCGCATGAATTTGAATTTAGCGATTGTTTTTGCGAATGGATAAGTAATTCGCGCAAGGATTCTGCTAACTGCCAATTCACCATTTCTATGAGTCTTCGGACTTAACCATAGTCCGGCAGGTGCCACGCCAGTTACAGATAAAACATTTTGCGGGAAAGCAGTCGCCATTTCTAGCGCAATCCAACCGCCTAATGAATTGCCAATCAGATGGAATTTTTCAATTCCGAGTGCTTTTAATTCGTGAACAATGATTTCGGAAATGCGAGCTGGGTTCATTTCTCTATTTGCCAACATGAAAGCATCACCGTGCCCAGGCAAATCTAAAGTTATTAATTCATAATGTTTAGATAATTCTGGCCTTACTAAATCCCAAGCAGTGCTTGCTGAACCAAGTCCATGAATTGCAACCAACTTGGTTTCGCCGCTACCGTACTTTTGAATATTTAGATTATTCAATTCGAATTACCCTTGCTAATTGAGAATTAAAAGATCTGGTTTCCGTATTTCAAAATAATTGCGATTGCTAAGAATGAATATATAGCGGAGTAGATAACGCGACCCCAACCTTTTTCCAAGAAAGTTAGTGCTTTTTCATGGGTTAATTCAGAGAGATTCCAAACGTTTTCCATAATCACTATTCGGCTCATGGTGCTAAATACTGTGATTGTAGATACGGTTACAAGAAGGCACCAAGGGCAGAAAGCTTTGATTACGAAGAAACTCTGTGAAAGTAGCCAGAGTGCGAAAATTAAACCTAGCCCGTAAACCACGTGAGCTACACGCAAGAATCCCTTTGGAAATGCAACTAATGCCAATCCTGCAATCGCAACGGTAATCACGACTGGCTCCGTCATTAATCCAATGAATGAATTAGGAAATCCGAGCAAAGTTGATTGCCAGGACTTAGCAACTTTGCCACAAGAAACTACCGCGTTTATATCGCAGGCGAATTTTGATTTTGGATTCCCGGCCAATTTCCAAGCATCAATTGAAAGAACTAAAGAAGCAATCAAGCTGAGCGTCGAGCTAATTAGCATCGCAATATAAGTCTTGCGATACGCGCGCATTCTTTCGATCGTCATGAATGGAATTCTAGCCTAGCCAAAATACGCCTTTGACTAGCTGGTTCATGGCAGGTGAGCCCAAAAGCAAGTAACTTAATCAATGTGAAACGCGTATTGGTTACAGGTGCCTCAGGTTATGTGGGTGGCAGACTTGTGCGCTCTCTACTTGATGCGGGTTATCAAGTAAGAGTTTTCGTTCGTGATGAAAAGAAAGTCCGCCAACATAATTGGGCAAATTCTGTAGAAATTGCAATTGGGAATGTCACTGATTATGAATCTGTTTCAAAAGCGTTAAATGGAATTGATGTTGCCTTTTATCTATTGCATTCAATAAATAGCTCAACTCAATTTGATCAGATTGAAAAAGAAATGGCGGCAACTTTTGCAAAAGCAGCTGCGTCAGAGAAAGTTAAGCAGATTGTTTATTTGGGTGGAATTGCAAATGATCTTAAAACTAGTAGACACCTCAAGTCACGAACAGATACCGGCTTAGAACTTCTTAAATCTGGAGTACCAGTGTTGGAACTTCGTGCGGGAATCATTATTGGTTCAGGTTCGGCATCATTTGAAATGTTGCGCCACTTAACTCATCGTTTGCCAATCATGACAACTCCTAAGTGGGTGAAAAACCGTACGCAGCCAATTGCAATTCGCGACGTGCTTTATTACTTAGTGAAAACTGCCGATTTGCCACAACCTGTCACCGGAATTTATGACATAGGTGGCCCCGAAGTTACTTCATATGAAATTATGATGCAGAAGTTTGCCGCAATTGCAGGTTTAAGAAAACGCATTATTGTAAAAGTTCCGGTGTTAACACCATCATTATCAAGTCTCTGGATTGGTTTTGTAACCCCAGTGCCAACAACTTTGGCTAGGCCGCTTGTGGAATCGTTAATTAGCGAAGTGGTTGTTGACCCAAATAAATCAATAGATCACTTGATTCCAAGACCAGCTGCGGGGTTACTGCCAATTAATGAAGCAATCGAATTAGCCCTTGAAAAAGTAACAAATAACGAGATTTACACGAGATGGTCTGATGCCACTGCGCCAACTGCGCCATGGCAAAAAGCTCAAGGAGATCCTTCTTGGGCAGGCGCAACTGAATTTAAAGATGTCAGAGTTCAATATACCAATGCGCCAATAGAGAATGTTTGGGCATGTATTGAACGAATTGGTGGAGAGAATGGTTGGTATGGATCTGATTGGCTCTGGTACTTACGTGGCTTATTAGATCGTTTATTAGGCGGTGTAGGCATTCGACGCGGACGACGTGATCCGCTCAAATTGCGTGTTGGTGACAGTCTAGATTTTTGGCGCGTTGAGGAATACACAGAAGGATCACATCTCCGACTTTATGCCGAGATGATTCTTCCTGGAAAAGCATGGTTGGAATTTAAATTAGAAAAAGATGGCGAAAAAGTTAAAGCAACTCAAGTTGCAACCTTTCAACCACGCGGTTTAGGTGGCCAACTTTATTGGCGCGGAATATCTCCATTCCACACATTGTTATTCCCAACGATGCTACGAAATATTTGCAAAACGGCAGAACGTGAAAGTGGATTGAAATGACTGAACGCCAGAAGTACGAAGTGGTAAAGACAATAGGCGATATTGAGATTCGCAAATATTTGCCTTATGTAGCAGCAGATATTTTGGTGCCAGGAGAATACGAGAACGCTCCTAACCAAGGTTTTAGACCATTAGCTAATTACATATTTAGCAATAATATTTCAATGACTGCGCCGGTTATTGTTCAAGAGGGCGAAAAAGATTCATGGCAAGTAAGTTTTGTAATGCCTGATGGTTCAAAATTAGAAGAGATGCCAAATCCAAGTGGAGATGTGAAATTACGCGCCGAAAGCGGTGAAATTTCTGCTGCCATCAAATTTAGTGGCTACACTAATAAAGCAAAAATTGAGAAGTATCAAAAGAAATTATTGGCGGCGCTAAAAGACCTCGATATCGAAATTGACGGAAAGGTGAGAATTGCAAGATTCGATCCACCATGGAAACCAGGATTTATCAGATATAACGAATTAATCGTGCCGATTAAATATTAGCAATTAGTTAATTAAATAGTTCCATCTGATAATCCATTTAAGATGCGCTTGCTTTCTTCGCGCACTTCAGGCAGATCGCTTAAACGTTTTAGCCCACTCATCTGTTGGAACATTCGGTGGTTACTTTTAAATTCATCGGCATGCTCAGCTAAGAAATTCCAATATAGATTGGTAAAAGGACAAGCATCTTCGCCAGTGCGCAGCTTTGGATTGTATTTACAGCCTTTGCAGTAATTACTCATCTTGGAAATGTACGAACCACCAGAGATATATGGCTTGGTCATCATCAAACTACCATCTGAGTGCATTCCCATACCAATAACATTTGGAACCATTACCCAATCGGAGGCATCAATAAACATCTCTCGCATCCAATTTAGATATTGAATTGGCTCAATTCCAGTTAGCAACGCTAAATTACTGAGAACCATCAATCGTGGAATGTGATGCACCCAAGCGCGATCGTGAATATCTTGAACCTGTTGGGAAACGCAAGCCATTTCGGTTTTTTGGGGATCAGTAAACAGTGGCAGTAATTTTCGATTTAGTTCAAAATGATTCTGTTCACGGTACTTTTCCCCGAAAAACCAATACACCCCATTTATGTATTCACGCCATCCAATCACTTGGCGGACAAAGCCTTCGCAAGATTCCAGCGGAATATCGCCTTTTTGAAAACGCTTTCTAACCGCTTCAATTACTTCGCTGGCATGAATTAGACCGATATTTAGATATGGGCTTAGTAATGAATGATGGAAAGCCCAATTTTCTTTAACCATGGCATCTTCATAAGGTCCAAACTTCTCAAAATGATTTTCCAGGAAATTACTTAGTTGCTTAAGTGCACCTTTGCGAGTGGTTGCCCAAGTTAAATCTGGTTCCGCACCCCATAATGAAAGCTTTGAATTCTTTAATTCAGTCAACACTTCTTCATCTATTTGGTCATGACGATGTTGAAGATATTCTGGATACTCATATTGTTTAGGCGGCGGCAGGCGATTTTCCTTGTCATAATTCCAAGCTCCGCCAACTGGTTTTTCGCCAACCATCAATATCGAAAGTCGCTTACGTTGAGCACGATAAAAATTCTCCATCAATAAACTTTTTTGTGAAGCTGCCCAACTTAAGAAATCAGTTTTAGCTGTTAAAAAGAAATCAGAAGGAATTAAATCAATTTCCTCCTTTAAATCAGTGAGCAATCTAAATGAATGAGGTTCAGCAGCAATAACATCAGAGATTTTCTGAGATTTCTTAGCTTGATTGATGCCGTCTTTTGTAGTTTTGGCTTTTAAATAAATTACTTCATAACCTTCATCGCGCAATTCCTGGGCAAAATGTCGAGCCGCCGAAATCATGAACCAAAGTCTTTGGATATGCCAAGTTCTGCTCTGCAGCATTCGCTGACTTTCTACCAATAGGATTATGTCGTTCTTGGCATCTGCGTTCTTAAGCGCACCAAAATCACGATGGAGTTGATCAAAGCCAACGTAGATTATGCGCTTCACATGGAGAGTTTCTCATTAAACTATCCCCATGCATGTAGTTGGCAGTGACTATCAGTTATATCTTCAAAGCCTAGGTGGCTTCTTAATTATTCTGATTATTTTCGTGCCATTCTTGAAATGGGCATTTACTCCGCCTGCAGCCAAAGAACGAAAAAGAGAAGCTCGTAGGCTAAAAAAAGACCTGAAAAGGTTGAAAGCTAAATAGCCGTTAGAATTCCACCTATGCCGGCACAAGAATTTCCACACGATAAGTTTGATGATCTTCTGGATGCCAATGCCGAATACCAAAAGACTTTTAAATACTCTGAACTAACTGGGCAGGCCAAACGAGGCTTAGCCATCGTTACCTGCATGGATTCTAGAATTAATCCGCTCTCTGTGGTCGGAATGCGTTCAGGCGATGCCAAGATACTTCGAAACGCGGGAGCTCGCGTTACCGAAGACGTTTTGCGTACTTTGGTTTTGGGAACTTATTTGCTGGGCGTAGAGCGAATTTTGGTAATGCCACATACAGATTGTCGAATGGCAAAATCAGAAGAAGCTGAAATTCATGCAACCATCAAAGAACAATTTGATGTAGATACTCGTTCACTGGAATTTCGTACCGTATCTGATCAAGTTCGTGCTCTGGCAATCGACGTGCAAAGAATTCGATCATATCCGCTAATTCGTAAAGGCGTATTCGTTGCTGGCGCAATTTACGATGTATCAAACGGTTCTATTTCGCCAGTCGACTGCTAATTAAGCAATGTATCTAAAGATTGTCCTACTAAAGGCACGCGCTTTAGGTGCGATATCTCGCGCACTTGGTAAAGGTAATGGCGTCATGGTTGCTGGCCGTTTCATTTTGAAATTTGCACCAAATGCAGTCGAAAAACTAGCTGCAAATAAAAGAGTGGTTTTGATATCAGGAACTAATGGAAAATCAACTACTTCAAAATTAATTGCAGAAGCGTTAAGAACTAAATATTCAATCGCACATAATCACACCGGAGCAAACCTCTTTGCTGGAGTTGCGGCAGCACTTGGCGCCAATCCCGATGCAGAAGTTGCGGTACTTGAAGTAGATGAATTAGTTCTGCCATGGGCAATTGAAAAGACCAAGCCAGAATTGATTGTCTTGCTTAATCTGGGCCGCGATCAGCTCGATCGCCTTTCTGAGGTTCGAATTGTTTCTAATAAATGGCGCCAGGCACTCGCTGGTCAAACAGTATTGGCTTCAACAGATGACCCATTTGTAGTTTTCGCCGCAAATGCTGCGCATAAGAGAATCTGGTTTAGCGCCTCTGAAAAAGGGCATATTGATGCGGCTACATGCCCGGAATGCGGCAAATTACTTAACTGGTTTGATGATGGGGCGAATTTCAATTGCGAATGTGGGTTTTCAAAACCTGATGCAAATTGGACTTTGCGTGGAGATGTCTTAAATCATCAATTTAAAGTAAGCAGCTCGATTCCAGGTGCTGCAGCGCTACAGAACGCAGCTCGCGCATTTATCGTAGCCAATGAATTTGGCGTAGATCTAGAAAAAGCCAACAATGCAATTGCCTCTGTCAAAGCAGTTGATGGCCGTTTTGCAAATAAAAAAATCGGACATACAAATTTCAGATTACTTCTTTCTAAGAATCCCGCTTCATGGCGCGAAACTTTGAAAACCAGCAGTGCGGGTCCAAGCGATGTGCTTTTAATTGTTAATGCAAATACCCAAGACGGAAAAGATACCAGTTGGTTATGGGATGTCGATTTCAAAGTTTTACAAGGTCGCCGGGTTTTAGTTTCAGGAGATCGAAGAGTAGATGTCGCAGCGCGTTTAACTGTCGATGGCATTTCACATGAAGTTGTAGATAACGAATATGAAGCATCACGAATTTTTGGCGAAGTCAATGCCGACATTATTGCTTCATACACTGCTTTCCATAGATTGGCTAACAAATGATAAAAATTGTTAATTTGTTACCAGAATTGCTTGGTACCTATGGAGATCAAGGAAACGTAGCCACTCTTTCGTGGCGATTAACTCAGCGCGGTATTGCTCATCAAATTATCCAAAGCTCGGCGCGCCAAGCAATTCCTACCGACGGAGATTTTTATTTTCTAGGTGGCGGCGAAGATGATGCACAAGTTGCAGCAGTGGAAATTCTTCGCAGAGGTAACGCGCTTGAAAAAACGCTAGCAAATGGGGCACATCTATTTGCCGTGTGTGCCGGATTTCAATTGCTAGGCAATCAATTTCCAGCTTCTGGCGGGCGCATTATCGAAGGCTTAGGCATCTTGCCAATTATCACTGAAGCGGCAAACCCAAGAAGCGTTGGGGAATTACTCCTTGATTCAACTATTGGCGTAGATCAATTAACTGGATTTGAAAATCATGGTGGCCAAACTCGCTTTTTGAAAAAGCTACAGCCACTTGGAATTGTTAAGCGCGGTATCGGAAATCATGCAAAAGAAGCATCCGATGGCGCAGTCACTGAAAACATTATTGCCACATATATGCACGGCCCGGCGTTAGTTAGAAATCCTAAACTTGCCGATTACTTTTTAGCTAGAAAACTTGGACCACTATCTGAAATAGATGATGAAGTATTTAGAGAGCTTCACGTTTCTTGCGTCGAACGGGCTGAGCGGTAACTGGAACTTCGTGATTCGCTAGAAAACGGCGAATAACTTCATTTAGCAATTCAGGTTGATCTTTATGGATTGAATGAGATGCACCAGGAATGATTGCAAGCCTTGAATTTTTGATTGATTCGTAGATTTCTTGCGTATGTTCTAATGAAGCCATGTCGTCATCGCCCGCAATAACTAGCGTTGGACATTTAATTTTCTTTAAATCTTTCTTAGTCATCTCTGGTTCAGAATTCCAAATCTTCACCATCTTCTTAATCTTTTTATCTAAAGTTTCTGGTGCATCAGGTGAAAACGCCGCATATTTTGCGCGCTCGGCTTCACCCGGTGTCCAAAGCTTTAACGGAGGCATCCCCGCATCGTGATGATAGTTAGCACCAATTAAAGTTATGGTCTTAACTAAATCAGGTCGATTAATTGCCACCATCAAAGCGATGACGCCACCATCTGAATATCCAATTAAATGGGCAGGTTCCGTAACCACATCTTCTAGAAAAGCCACCGCTTCCTTAAATTGAAAATCAAAATGAAAACTACCTTTTTGATCTGGCGTCCGGCCATGGCCAGCGCGATCGTATGAATGAACATCGAAGCCTTTAACTGCCGTAGCCAGCTTGTTATCAAAACCTTCAGATTTAGACATACCGCCGTGCAAAAGCAGGACTGACTCATTGGCGCCGAAGAGTGGCTTGCTCCTAGATGCCCAAATTTTCTGACCACGTAAGTCGATGTATTGGCGACGAAACTTCACACAATTATTCTATTTAGCAATTACCCATATGGGTGGCATTATTTGCGCGTGCACAAATTTAACGCCGAAGTCGAAGAGGTTGCAGATGAAATTCTGGCCTATGCATTGGAACGACTACGCAAAGAGCCACCGCTTGATGGCCCATTAAGTGCAGCCGAGTTATATGAAAAAGTTGGAAACACAATTACCGCAAAAGGTTTAGGCGGCTTACCAACTCTGGAAGTTTTTAAAAATGTTTTAGCAAAGGCATGTATCTCAACAGATCATGAAAGATATTTGGCATTCATCCCAACTGCGCCATCTGAATATTCATCGCTCTTTGATCTTGTAGTTTCCGCGGCATCAATTTATGGCGGTTCATGGCAAGAAGGAGCTGGTGCAGTATTTGCAGAGAACCAAGCGCTTCGTTGGCTGGCAGATCTTGCAGGATTTCCACCAGAAGCAGGAGGCGTATTTGTATCCGGCGGAACTATCGGGAATTTATCTGCACTTTGTGTAGCTCGCGAAGATGCAAGACGAAATCACCCAGACCATAAAGGTAAATGGGCAGTTGTCTGTGGCGATCAAGCACATTCATCAATTGCAGGCGCTGCCAAAGTCATGGACGTTGAAATCATCAAAGCAAAACAAAGTACAGATGGCAAGATTTACGGTGATGCAGTTGCAAAAGCAATTGATGAATACGAAGCAAATGGCGGCCGCGTATTTTGCATTGTCGCAACTGCCGGAACTACAAATTTAGGAATCATTGACCATTTAGATTCAATTGATGATGTCGCAGTAGAGCGAGATATTTGGTTCCACGTTGACGGTGCATATGGTTTAGCAGCACTTTGCGCGCCATCTGTTCGCGCGAAATTCGACGGAATTGAATATGCAGATTCATTTATCGTTGATCCGCATAAGTGGCTCTTTGCACCATTTGATGCCTGCGCCCTTATTTATAAAGACCCGAAGATTGCAAAAGAATCGTTAGCTCAACATGCCAGCTATTTAGATACGTTGCATGAAAACGATGAATGGAACCCATCTGATTATGCGATTCATTTAACTCGTCGCACTCGCGGTCTGCCATTCTGGTTTAGTTTGGCTGCTAATGGCACTGATGCATATAAAGATGCTATGGAATACACCATGTTGATTGCAAAGAAGGCAGTTGAATTAATTAAAGCCCATCCAAATTTAGATTTACTTGTGGAACCTGAACTTTCAATCGTTGCCTTCACTCGCAAAGGTTGGGTCAAAGAAGATTACCAACGTTGGTCCGATAAATTGCTGGAAGATCAAATCGGTTTTGTCACCCCCTCATCTCATGAAGGCCAACCAATTTTGCGTTTTGCGATTGTAAATCCATGGACCAACGTCGATGATTTAGAGAAGATTTTAGATACGCTGTAGTAGACTCTCGCTCATGTCAGCACTTGAGAACATCAGCGCCTCGACCACATTATCCGACCTCGAAATTCGCATCCTCGATTTCGAGCGTTCATGGTGGCGCTATGCCGGAGCCAAAGAGAGCGCAATTAAAGAGCTCTTCGATTTAACTCCTGCGCGTTACTATCAATTACTAAATGATTTAATCGATCGCGATGATGCATTGGCAGCGGCACCAATTTTGGTAAAGCGATTACGCCGCCTTCGCGAAGCTCGCACTACTGCTCGCTTCTAATTATCAGCCAACTCATATCCGGCCAAAAATGCCTCCGCCTCTAAATGGCGCGGGTAGCGATGCAAGAACTCATAGAACTCTGGGCCATGGTCGGCATAATGCAGATGAATCGCCTCGTGATAAAGGACAAACTCCAAAACATATTTCGGCGCTCGCTGTAATTTGCTGGCCAATCGGATAGTTCGGTCGACCGAGGTACAAGAACCCCACCGCTCATTCATCGAACGCCAGGCCACGCTAGCTGGCCGTAGCGCGATTTCCGGGGCGTAGCGGCTCAAGAGCTCGTCAGCTAGCTCCATGAGCTCTGATTCAGGCACTGCGACCTCTTTGGCACGAATTTTGGCGATCATTTCCGGAACGATCTCGCGCTCTTCCGCCTTTGAAAGTCGGGCTGGGATGGAGATGATGATTTTTCCACCCTGTCGATAGGCCGAAATGTTCCTTTTTCTTTTTTTGGAACGGATCACGACGATTTCGCCCTCATCAATGCCGGGCAGAGTTTGTTCTAAATCACCATCAATTGATTTAGAGACATGTAATTCGTCGAAACCTTCAACCACGACTTTATTCTTCCATCCCAAATCTTGAAACGAATGCATTTACATTGCACGTCGAGAGAAATATCTTCAAAACTCTGAAAACGGCTGCAAATGTTTGAAAATATTCGAAAATTTTGTCTGAAAATTTACTTTGTCAAGTTTGCGTACGGTGGAAAGAAAGTCTAAGTTTTGCCACAGCAAGATCCTCGGATAACTTGTTCAATAGCTGCAAGGGGAAGGCAGTTATCGGACATGGACCCGGGGATTTTGCCCTGTCAGGGGCAAAAATTTATTTTTCGAAGAGACCAGAGAGGTCATCTGGAATTTCAGTCGAACCAATAAATGCAATTGGATCAAGTAATTCTTTTTCAGTCGGCAAAATACCTGACCAAATCTTGTCGCGAGTATCGATATCTCGTTTAGTGCGTAATTCATGCCAGAAAAATGTGGCTTCACGAATTCGTTTTGGTGAAACTTCTAAATTAAATAACGCTTTGAACAATTGTTGAATTGGAGAATTCGAAACGCGCTCGCGGCGAAGTAATTCTGAAAGCGCCGGTAATGATGGCAGACGATTATCTGCAGCTAAAACAATTACCTCTTCGACCCAACCATCAATTAGCGCAAGTGCAGTTTCTAATTTTTCTAAAGCTGCGGCTTGTTGCGGTGATTCATCTGGAGTGAATAAACCATTGTTCAATGCAATGGTGAAACTCTCTGGATTTTGTGGATCAAATTCTTGACCAGAATTTTCCATGTTGCGCATGGTTTCTTCAGCCTGGCGCTGAATTGCATCTAAATCAATATGAATTCCTTTTCCATATTCAGCAATTGCAGCTTTCAAATAAGAAACTAACCAAGGATTGCTTTCAAATAAACGAACCATTGCCGCTTCACGAAGTGCAAAGAAAATTGCGATTTCAGTTTCAGGAATCTCTAGCTCCGCACCAAATTTACGTAGCGTTTGAGGTAGCAAAGAAGGCTTTGAATTGCTGGTTATTGGCAGGGCAGCATCATGTGCACCTTTTGAAGCGCTAGCTAAAGCGCCAATTGTTTGGCCCATTTGAGTTGCCAACATACTGCCGATAAAACCGCGCAAAATCTGAGCCATTGGTCCAAGTTGTGCTGCCATCTGCGCCTGTTGGTTATCGCCATCAGATTGCATCGCTGATGTTGCTTCTTCAACTAATTTTGTAACAGCATTAGTTAATCCAGTTGCCAGCGGTTCGAAAGTCGAATGCCAACCTTCGATAGTTGTGTTTAACCAATCCAATGGACTGATGGCAGCATGGTCAGGCGTCACTAATGGAAATACCGTTGCCTGGTCTAACCAAGTATTGGCAATCGAAAAAGCTTCTTCGCTTTTTGCTTGATCGTTCGCACCCACAGGTTGTGTACCTTGAGTTTGAATAAAAGTTTTTGCAACTTCGCGGATTACTTCCTTTGGAAGTGCGCCTTGGTTAACGCCTCCAAATAACATTGCAGGATTCATAAATCCAAACTGCGGTGCAATCTTGGAAAATTCAGATTGCATCTGACGCATCATTTCGTTGAAGTCGAAGTTCTCTGGGTTGGACTCATCAGGTGGGCCAAAGCCGAACGGTGTCATGTGACCCTCCTCGCATAGTCGTGTTCCACCTAGGGTAACGGCATAGGCATGTTTAGTATTCCCGTTTATTGATTACCCAATCGAATGCATAAACTAAGGGGCATGTCAGCCGCCGCAGCCGCACTTATCTGGTGGATTGTTCCTGCCGTAGGACTCATTGGAGCGCTCGGGTACGCCGTCTGGGTATCAAAATTCAAGCGGAAATATGAGAACGATGTTTTGCGTTCTACTAATGCGTTTTCCAAATTTCAGAACACATTTCGAAAGTAAAGTCTCCAGTTCCTAACTACGACCAAAAGGGAAGCAGATGTCGTTTAACAACTTCGGAAATCAATTCGGAAGTAACTTTGGCAATCAATTTAATAAAGATATCCAGAAAATCCGCCGCAGCCCATTAGCCATCACATTAATCGTGCTGGCAATCGCTGGTGCGGTTCTGGTCGGAATCAGCTCTTTCTATGCCGACCTACTCTGGTTTAAGTCAGTGGGCTATCAGTCAGTTTGGCGCACCACTTTATTTACCAAAGCCTCCCTATTTGTGGTCGTCGGATTCCTAACTGCGCTAATTGTTTCCATTAACGTCTGGGTCGCATATCGCAACCGTCCGGTCTATGCACCGATGGCAGTAGAAGCAGATAACTTGGAACGTTATCGCTCACAGATTGAACCAAAGAAGAAGTTATTTGCGCTTGGAATTTTCGCAGTGGTCTTCTATATAGGCGGATCTTCCGCAACTCCACTATGGTCAACATGGTTGCAATTCAAAAATTCAACAGATTTTGGTGTTAAAGATCCGCAATTTGGAAGAGATGTTTCATTCTTTGCATTTAAGTTGCCGATGTATCAATCAGCTATTGGTTGGGCAACCACCACTCTGGTGTTTGCACTTATCGCAGCGGTAATTGTTCACTATTTATATTCAGCGCTTCGTCTGCCACAACTTGGTCAAAAAGGCGGCACAACTGGTGCGGCGCAGATTCAACTCTCTGTTTTGCTTGGCCTAATCGTGTTAACCAAAGCAGCTTCATATTGGATGGATCGTTATGCGCTTTCTCTAAAGCAGAGCAAGTTAATTACCGGCCTTACTTATACCGACGTTAATGCGCTACTTCCGGCAAAGGGTATTTTGGCTGGAATTTCCCTGGTTTGTGCGCTTTTATTCTTTGCAAATATCGTCCGTAAATCTTGGTCTTTGCCAATTGCTGGCGTTGGTCTATTAGTAGTTTCAGCGTTGATTATTGAAACTGCATATCCTGCAATCATTCAGCAATTCCAAGTTAAGCCTTCTGAATCAAATAAAGAAGCGCCTTATATTCAGCGCAACATTGATGCAACTCGCGCGGCATTTAATTTAAATACAGTAACTGTAAAAGATTACGAAGCTACGGCAAATGCTTCAGCTGGTCAGTTATCAAATGATGCCAACACCATTGCAAATATTCGTTTGATGGATCCGAACGTGCTTTCAGCAACGTTCCGTCAGCTCCAGCAAATTAAGCCTTATTACATGTTTGCTGACACATTGGATATTGATCATTATCAAATCAATAACACCCAACGTGACACTATTGTTGCAGTTCGTGAATTAAATATTGAAGGTAATCCAGTACGTAATTGGATTAACGATCACTTGGTTTACACTCACGGATTTGGTTTTGTTGCAGCATACGGAAATACCGTTGATGCTGACGGTAAGCCAAACTTTGTAGTCGGCGATTTGCCGCCGACATCTGGACTTGGAAAGTTTGAACCTCGTATCTACTTCGGTGAAAACGTTCCTGATTACTCAATCATCGGCGGCAATTCAAAGACCGATGTTGAATTCGATTATCCAAATGACACCTCTGCAAACGGTCAGAAGAACACCACCTATAAGGGTAAAGGTGGCGTTCCAATGGGAAGTTTGTTTAATCGTTTAGTTTTCACAATTAAGTATCAAGAACAACGCATCTTGCTATCTAATTTGATTAACTCTGAATCAAAGATTCTCTTTAATCGCAATCCACGTGAACGAGTTGCAAAGGTCGCGCCTTGGTTAACTCTCGATGGAGATCCATATCCAGCAGTGGTTGACGGCAAGATTCAGTGGATTATCGATGGTTACACCACAACAGCGGGTTTTCCATATGCACATAAAACAACGCTTTCAAGCGCTACAAATGATGCTTTAACTGCTAATTCCACCTCAGTAACAGCTCAGAGCAATAAGACCATCAATTACATCCGTAACTCAGTTAAGGCGACAGTTGATGCTTATGACGGAACCGTGAAGCTTTATGCATGGGATGCACAAGATGCAGTGCTAAAGACTTGGGCCAAGGCATATCCAGGTGTAATTCAACCGAAGAGCGCAATCTCAATGAATTTGATGGATCACCTACGTTATCCAGAAGATATCTTCAAAGTGCAGCGCGATATTTTGTCTGCTTATCACGTAAAGAATGCCAACGCGTTCTATGGTGGTCAGGATTTCTGGCGCGTACCTAAGGATCCTTCAACATTCGGTGGCAACGTTTCTAACCAGCCTCCTTATTACACAACAATGCAATTACCAGGAGAGGCAAAAGAGAGCTTTAAGTTAACAACTCCATTTGTGCCTCGTGGTGGTCGTGAAAACTTATCTGCATTCGCTGCAGTTAATGCATCTCCTGGTGCTGATTACGGAAAGATCACTGTGTTGCAATTGCCGCGCAGTACAAATATTCCGGGACCAACTCAGGTTGCATCTAACTTCGAAGCCAAACCAGAAGTAGCAACAACATTGTCATTACTTCGCCAAGGCGGATCTGATGTGGTGCTTGGTAACTTGTTAACACTTCCAGTTGGTGGCGGTTTGCTATATGTACAACCTGTCTACGTTCGTGCGACTGCAAATGCTGCTTCTTATCCATTGCTACAGAAAGTTCTCGTTTCATTCGGTGATCAAATCGGATTTGATGACAACTTAAAGGGCGCACTTGATCAAGTATTCGGCGGAAACTCTGGAACAAGTTCAAGTGGCAAAGCAACGGGTGGAAATACCAACAACACTTCATCACAATCACTTGCTGCGGCGCTAAATAGTGCAAAACAAGCACTAGCTGATGCACAGAAAGCTCTCGCAAAGGGAGATTTCACTGCATATGGCAAAGCGCAGGATCGTTTGAAGTCTGCAATTAACTCTGCGATTTCAGCGCAAAATAAGAAGTAATTTGTAATTTGAATAAGGCGATTACTCGCCAATTTTGAATTAAGTAGTTGCTCCACTAAAGTTGGGTTTACCGACGCGGGGTGGAGCAGCTCGGTAGCTCGCTGGGCTCATAACCCAGAGGTCGTAGGTTCAAATCCTGCCCCCGCTACTTTTAATTAGTATTTTGCCAGTTCGTTTTATTCATAAGAGCTGAGTAAATTTTAGTTACTTGCTCACAATCTAGTTTTTTCTCATATACACAATCTTGAATAGTGTTGATGGTCAAAACTTTATTATTCTCATTTTTTATAACAATGCCCCAATCAGGCGGGGAATCAGGAGTCTGTATTCTCCGCCAAGTCTCAGTATTCCAGTAATAGATATAAGCCAGATTTAGTGGTTCACCTTGAGTTGGCCGATATTTAAGAATGATATTTTCAATCGGTAAAAGCTCTTTTGAGCCAAT
>CAZUOG010000016.1:0-4731 GCA_964622225.1 uncultured Actinomycetes bacterium
CGCTTTATGAAGTTGGTTTTAATCATTTCTTCCGCGGTCAAGATCATCCTGGTGGCGGCGATCAGATTTTCTTCCAGGGACATGCAAGTCCTGGAATGTATGCGCGCGCTTTTGTAGAAGGTCGTCTAAGCGAAAACCAATTAGATGGTTTCCGACAAGAACTTTCACATGAAGGTGGCGGATTATCTTCTTATCCTCACCCACGTTTGATGCCAGAGTTTTGGCAATTCCCTACCGTTTCAATGGGTCTTGGTCCAATCAATGCAATTTATCAAGCGCGTTTTAATCGTTATTTGCATAACCGTGGAATTAAAGACACCAGCCAACAACATGTTTGGGCATTCCTTGGTGATGGCGAAACTGATGAAGTTGAATCATTAGGTGCACTTGGTCTTGCATCTCGCGAAGGCTTAGATAATTTAACTTTCGTAATTAACTGCAACTTACAACGACTTGATGGTCCAGTTCGCGGTAACGGAAAAATCATTCAAGAACTTGAATCAGTATTTGGTGGCGCTGGATGGAACGTTATTAAGGTTATTTGGGGCCGCGGTTGGGATGAACTGCTATCTCAAGATAAAGAAGGCGCGCTTGTTCAGTTAATGAACAACACTCCTGACGGCGATTATCAAACATTCAAAACTGAAGATGGAAAGTTTGTACGCGAAAACTTCTTTGGCCGCGATCCACGCACCGCAGCAATGGTTGCTAATTGGTCCGATGAAAAGATTTGGTCTCTACAACGTGGTGGCCACGATTACCGCAAGATGTTTGCGGCATATCAAGCTGCAATGACTCAGAAGAATGGTCGACCAACGGTTATTTTGGCTAAGACCATTAAGGGTTGGACGCTTGGTTCGCATTTCGAAGGTCGTAACGCAACGCACCAGATGAAGAAGATGACACTGGATGACATCAAAGCATTCCGCGACACGTTGCATCTGCCAATTCCAGATGATCAATTAGCAGATAAGTACTTACCTCCTTACTTCAAGTTCGAAGAAGGATCTCCAGAACATAAGTATTTGATGGAACGTCGTGCTGCACTTGGTGGTTCAATTCCATCTCGTCGCAAGGAGTCACGTCCGCTTCCGCTTCCTGCAGATGATGCATATGAATCAGTAAAACGAGGTTCGGGTCAGCAAGAAGTTGCAACGACAATGGCATTTGTGCGTTTGCTAAAGGATTTAGCAAAAGATCCAGGAATTGGTCCACGAATTGTTCCGATTATTCCTGATGAAGCTCGTACCTTTGGCATGGATTCGTTGTTCCCAACAATGAAAATCTACAATCCAAATGGTCAGAAATACATTTCGGTGGACCGTGAATTGATGCTTTCATACAAGGAAGCGCCTACAGGAGTAATTCTTCACGAAGGTATAAATGAAGCAGGTTCGACTGCATCATTTACTGCGGTTGGTTCTTCGTATTCAACACATAACGAACCAATGATTCCGATTTATATTTTCTACTCAATGTTCGGATTCCAGCGCACCGGAGATGCATTCTGGGCCGCTGCCGATCAGATGACTCGTGGATTTATTCTCGGAGCAACTGCTGGACGTACAACTCTTAATGGTGAAGGTCTTCAGCACGAAGATGGCCATTCACAATTATTAGCTGCAACAAACCCAGCAATCGTTTCTTATGACCCTGCATATGGTTACGAAATTGGCCACATTGTTAAAGATGGTCTACGTCGTATGTATGGCGAAAACAGTGAGAACGTTATGTATTACTTAACTGTTTACAACGAGCCATACGCACAACCTGTAGAACCGGATAATGTTGATGTTGATGGCATTTTGAAGGGCTTATACCTTCTAAAAGATGCATCTGGACGTAAGCGTCGCTCAAACATTTTGGCATCAGGTGTTGCTGTAAATGCAGCACTTAAGGCGCAACAGTTACTTGCATCTGATTGGGATGTAAATGCTGCAGTTTGGTCGGTAACTTCTTGGAACGAACTTCGTCGTGATGGTCTTTCAGTAGATCGTCATAACTTGCTTCATCCACGCGATAAGCAAACTGCTTATGTGACAAAGAAATTAGCTGACGCAAAAGGTCCTGTTGTCGCAGTAAGTGATTACATGCGCGCAGTTCAGGATCAAATCCAACCTTGGGTTACACAACCTTTCGTATCACTTGGAACAGATGGCTTCGGTTTATCAGATACTCGCGGTGCGCTTCGTCGCCACTTCAAGGTTGATGCTGAATCAATCGTCGTAGCGACTTTGTCAGAACTTGCAAAGGCAGGAGAAGTTAAAGAATCTCTTGTGCAACAAGCAGTAGACAAGTACCGTTTAGCCGATATCAGCGCCGCTGATCCAGGAAATACAGAAGGTTCCGGTTGATCAATCGAATCCCTGCCAGCGACATCTCCCCAACTATCTGGTTTGGTGGTGAATTCGTCCCTGTTAAAACGATTCCATTTGAGAAATTTAAGGTCGAAGCAACTGTAATTCGTGAAGGTCATGATGCGTTTGGAGCACAAGCGGTTGTTCTAGATTCAAAAGGTCTTGAAGTTTGCCGCTCCGTAATGCACGAAGTTTCACCTGGAACTAATCGCTATGAAACTTGGGTCAACACCAACGGACTTGGTGAATTTACTTTTCACATCGAAACTTACGATCATCCGTTTCTGACCTGGGAACATGACGGCGAAATCAAGATCTCTGCAAATGTAGATGCAGAATTAATGTGCGAAATTGGCGCACTACTTTACGAAGAAACTATGGCATCAGATAAGAATGCTAAAAAGCTCCTTGAGCCTTTGATTCATAAATTGCGTGATACCAAAGTTGATGCTGCGACTCGCTTCTCTTGGGCTACAACCCCTGAAGTTCGCGAATATTTCTATTTCAACCCATTGAAAAAATTAGTATCTAAATCCGATTCTTATCCGGTGCGCTCAGATAGAGATCGCGCTCTGGTTGGTGCTTGGTATGAATTCTTTCCACGCTCTGAAGGTGGAAATTTCAAGAATGCGCAGAAACGTTTAGCTGGCGTTAAAGATATGGGCTTTGATGTTCTATATCTTCCACCAGTACATCCAATTGGAGTTCAACATCGTAAGGGTCCAAATAACAAATTAACTCCTGGGCCAAATGATCCTGGAGTTCCTTGGGCAATTGGTGGCAAAGAAGGTGGTCACGACACCATTAATCCAGCTCTTGGCACCATGTCAGACTTTGAAGATTTTGTTAAGGCTGCAAACAAATTAGACATTGAAATTGCTATGGATTTTGCACTTCAGGCAAGCCCAGATCACCCATGGGTAAAGAGCCATCCCGAATGGTTTAGCCACCGACCAGATGGATCCATTGCTTATGCAGAGAATCCACCAAAGAAGTACCAAGATATTTATCCAATTAATTTTGATCAGGATTACCAAGGTATTCTCAACGAATCTCTTCGCATTTTGCGTTTATGGATTTCTAAAGGTGTAAAGATTTTCCGCGTTGATAATCCGCACACAAAACCAGTGCACTTTTGGCAAGAAGTTATGGCAATTATCTATAAAGAGCACCCTGAAGTAGTTTTCTTAGCTGAAGCATTTACTAAACCAGCGATGATGCACGCATTGGGTAAAGCCGGATTCCAACAGTCTTATACATATTTCACGTGGCGCACCAGCAAAGAAGAAATTATCAATTACGGCAATGAAGTTGCACACGGAACTAGCGCATTTTTCAGACCAAATTTCTGGGTTAATACTCCAGATATTCTGCCCTTTCATTTGCAAAGCGGTAACCCTGCGATGTTTGCTCTTCGAGCAGTACTTGCTTCAACTCTTACTCCTTCTTGGGGTATGTATGCAGGTTATGAACTCTACGAATCAAAACCACTTGCAGAGGGCAAAGAAGAGTATTGGGAATCAGAGAAGTATCAGATTCGAAATCGTGACTGGGATGGTGCGATTGCTAAAGGGCTTTCACTTGCACCGTTTATCGCTCAACTAAATAAGATTCGTAAAGAGAATGTGGCTCTGCAACGTCTACGCAATTTGCACTTTCACCACACAGAAAGCGGTGCGATTATTGCTTACTCAAAACGAGAAGGTAATAATCTAATTTTGGTAGTGGTAAATCTTGATCCTACATATGTACAAGAGACCACGGTCCACTGGAATATGCATGCTTTAGGCTTAAATCAAGAACATTTCAAAGTAACTGATTTACTTGATGGAAATGTGCACCACTGGTCTGCACATACTTTCGTCCGTTTACAACCAAGTCGCCCGGTAGGAAAAGTTGCGCACATCGTGAAAGCTGAGCTCATATGACTTCGTTTTTAAACCCACACTCTTCACTTGGAGAGATGGATTTACATTTATTTAACGAAGGTCGACACGAAAAACTTTGGGATGCACTCGGTGCGCAGGTTAAACGTGATGCAAAAGGAAACTTAATCGGCACAGCATTTAGTGTTTGGGCTCCAAACGCATCTGCAGTTTCACTAATTCACGATAATAATTATTGGGATAAAGCATCCAATCCAATGGTCAAGATTGGCAATTCCGGTATTTGGGAAACATTTCTGCCTGATGTAGGTACTGGACTTCGATACAAGTTTGCAATTTGCACACCTTGGGGGCAATGGATAGATCACGCCGATCCAATGGCGCGCCAATGTGAGCTGCCACCTAGCACTGCATCAATAGTTAATGAATCTGATTATTCGTGGAATGACAAGAAGTGGATGCAAGAACGTGCGAAGTTTGAATCTTGG
>CAZUOG010000016.1:4845-17736 GCA_964622225.1 uncultured Actinomycetes bacterium
GATGCAAGAACGCGCCAAGTTTGAATCTTGTCGCTCTCCTGTATCGGTCTATGAAGTTCACTTAGGTTCTTGGCGCGTTGGACTTTCTTACAAACAGCTTGCGGTTGAATTAATTGATTACGTTAAGGAACAGGGATTTACCCATATTGAATTTCTTCCCGTTACTGAACATCCATATGCTCCATCATGGGGTTATCAAGTAACGGGTTTCTTTGCGCCAACTTCAAGATTTGGTACACCTGACGATTTTAGATATTTGGTTGATAAATTACATGAAGCAGGAATCGGCGTAATTCTCGATTGGGTCCCGGCTCACTTTCCTAAAGACGAATGGGCGCTAGCAAAATTCGATGGCACTGCGCTCTATGAGCATTCCGATCCTCGCCAAGGAGAACATCCTGATTGGGGCACTCTTGTATTTAACTTTGGCCGAAACGAAGTGCGTAATTTCTTAGTTGCTAGCGCTCTTTATTGGCTAGATGAGTTCCATATTGATGGACTTCGAGTGGATGCAGTGGCTTCTATGCTCTATTTAGATTATTCACGAAAGGAAAGCGAATGGGTGCCAAATCAATTTGGTGGTCGTGAAAATCTTGAAGCAGTTCAGTTCTTACAAGAAGCGACTTCAACAGCATACAAACACCATCCCGGCATCATGATGATTGCCGAAGAATCAACAGCTTGGCCTGGCGTTTCTAAAGATACTGGTTTTGGCGGATTAGGCTTTGGTTATAAGTGGAATATGGGCTGGATGCATGACACTTTGCAATATTTATCCCACGAACCAATTCACCGTATGTATCACCACAATGAAATTACTTTCTCTATTCTCTATGCATGGAGCGAGAACTTTATGTTGCCGCTATCTCATGACGAAGTTGTGCACGGCAAAGGTTCTTTAGTAAATAAATTGCCAGGAGATCGCTGGCAAAAGTTGGCGCAACTAAGAGCGCTTTATGGATACATGTGGTCACATCCAGGTAAAAAATTACTATTCATGGGTTCTGAATTTGCTCAGAATGATGAATGGAGCGCATCTGAAGGATTGCAGTGGTACTTGACTGAATTTGACGAACATAAAGGTGTTCAAAAAGTAATTTCAGATATCAACCATAAATACAAAGCAACCGAAGCGCTTTGGCAGAGAGATAATTTTCCTGAAGGTTTCCAATGGTTAGTCGGCGATGATGGCGCGGCAAATGTAATTGCATATGCTCGTTGGTCTGATTCGGGCAAGCCTTTGATTTCAGTAACCAACTGGTCGCCAGTGCCGCATGAACATTACCGAATGTATATTCCAAAACCTGGTAAGTATCGTGAATTATTAAATACTGATGATTTTAAATACGGTGGATCTGGAGTTACTAATAGTGAAGTAATGGTTGGCGATGATTGCTATGGAATTCTACGAATTCCGCCAATGGCAACTATTTGGCTGGAATTGGCTTAAAAACCTTAGTAAAAAGCCCAACAGATATTGCCATTAGCGCCGGAATCGTAAGAGCTACCTGCAGCCCGGCAATTTGAACTACAAACGAAACTATCTGTTTTAACACCCAAGAGAGCATTACATTCACAGCACTAATTTGTCCAATGACAATACTTGAAGGTAAATCAATACGAGTATTTGCGATATTCAAGAATGATGGACCGATATATGAAGAGCCAAGTCCACAGAGCGCAAAGGTAATCATTAGCCCTGGTAGGCCAAGAACGTTTACCAACCAAATGCCCACTAAGAATGAAGTTCCAGCCAGCACTCCTCCAATTCGAACTAAATTCGCAATTTTGTAGCGATTACGCAGAGGTGTAATTGAGACTCTCCCAACAATCATAAACAATGTGAAACATAGAAATGGCAGAGGCGCCCAGGTGCCGGAGATACCACCGTTCTCTTTAGTAAAAATGGTGGACCAATCGCCAATTGCAAATTCCAGCATAATTCCAAATATCAGACCGAAATTAATCATCCAATCAAAATTAAACTTTTTTAAATCATTGAAAATTGAACGACTTACTTGATCGTGTCTATTCGATGGAATCAAAGTTTCTTTGCGTTTTAAGATAACTGCAATAGATAGAGCGTAAACAATGACTTGTAAAACCGTTATGTGTGTATTCAATTTAACCTTACCAATCAAATACATTGAAAGCAACGTGGTTATTAATGATCCTGCCGACCAATACCCTGCCGCGGAAACAACCAGATTCTTTCCGCCTCGATCTTGGTCATAAAAGGCTTGCGCATTATTAGCAATGTGAAGAGTTGATATCGAAAAGCCAACCAAGATATTCAAAAATAGAAAAGCTTGAAGATTGGTGACGTGAACAATCGAAATAAACGAAATACTTAAAATCGTCTGTCCCGCAATGAGCATCTTCTTACCGCCAAAATGGTCGACCATATGACCCACAGTCAACAATGCAGCAAGCGAACCAAAAGCCCCAAAGCTCAAAACTGAGCCAAAAAGCCCATTATTTACGCCTAAATTAGCTTTGACTTCAGGAAATCTTGGTACCCAGCCCATGATTCCTAGGCCAAAGAGAAAGAAGAGCGTTTTGGTTAAAGCTACATCACGCTTAATCAAAATAACGCACTCGCTAAATCTTTTCGTGCTTGGATCAGTCGTGGATCTGCTTGATCAATAAGTCCGAAAAGAGAAATTAAATGATCTTTTGCACGCTTCTTTTCATCATCATTTAGGTGGCGTACGCAATTTAGAAGACGAGCAAATGCATCTTCTACTTTGCCGTTAGCAACTTCTAAATCTGCACATGCTATTTGTTTATCTACATTGAATGGATCTGAAGCGGCGGCATCGTAGACACTCTTAGTGTCAGCTCCATGAGTTCGCTGCATAAGTTGCATCTGTGCCAGTGCGCTCTTTGCCATTGCATCGCCTGGCTTACGTGCCACAAGTTTTTCATATGCAGCTATCGCGCCATCCAAATCACCATTTTGAAGTAATAACATTGCTTCGTCTTCTTCAGGTTCAGTGCGCTCTATAGGAGCTTCACCTATTCCCTGCTCCGCAGCAATCGAAAGAACCTTATCGATAACTAATCGTAATTGTGATTCTGGGTAAGGGTTTTCAAAGAGCGGCATAACTTGTTCTTTAACAATTGCAATTGCATATGGGACAACTCGAGTTTGTAACGCCTGCGCAACTTGTGGTTGTTTCTCAATCTCTATGGTTGCCAATTGCCAAGATTCATTATCGTCTTTGTTCAGTTTTCCCATGAGCGCTAAGGTTTCACGAGATTCAGGGAATCTTTCTGACCAACAAAGCAGAATCACCGGTTTGCTATTCGATAATGGCATCAATTCGTTTGGAAGTGTTTCAACCGTAGCTTCCACGCCTGGAAGCGATTCTGGCTGCGACGTAGCAGCCGGCTTCTTTAAAGTGCTTAAATCAAATGCACTTCCAAAATTCGGTTGTTTCACTCTAATTCGGCTCCTGATTCCACTCCGGAATCCATACGTAGTGGCAAGATGTCATTTATATACGCTTTTGCTGCTGCTTCCAAACCGAGATCTTGACCCGCTTTTTCAGTCATATACCAACGATTTTCCAGGATTTCATGGAACATTTGCGCCTTCTCGACGCGCCCTTGAAGTTCTGCTGGAATTAAATCGAGTATTGGGAAGAAGACTGTATCAAGCCACTCTTTTGCCATGTCATCTTTCGATGCTGGATTTGGTTGACGCGCATACCAACGATCAAATGATGCCAAGATGCGCTTAGCTTGTAATTCTTGAGCATCTAGACCAAATCGGCTCTTTAATTTTGCGCTGTGATATCCCGCTGCAACAAGTCTAGGTTGGAACGAAAGCATCTTAGTTTCGTTATCCAGTGAAACTTGAACCTCTTCGACTGCAAAACCTAAATCGTGTAATTCGCGCATCGCTCGCTCAACTGCGTGGCGATCTTTTGGATCTAACTTTTTCGGGTCTTTTAGCGCTGACCAGAGTCGACGATAACGACGTTGCACTGCTTCTGATGCTCGAATCGGATCCATGCCTTCATAAAGCACTCCAGATAATTGCAAATCTTCAAGTTCGGCAGCCACATTGAAGAATGCAATCTCTAAATCATGCTCACGTTGCCCATCAGATAATTTAGTTTGGAATTCACCAGTTTCAGCATCAACCAAATAGGCTGCAAAGCTATCTGCATCTCTTCTAAATAAGGTATTTGAAAGCGAACAATCGCCCCACCAGAAACCGAGCAGATGAAGTTGCACTAATAAATAAGCAAGTGCATTAGCCATATTGTTAATGTCATGCTCAGAAACTGATTGCGAGAGCACGACGCGGTATGGCAATGAATATGGCAAGAATCTGGTGGCTATTGCGCATGGCAATTCTTCTCCGGCGCTATTGGTGCGACCTTCGATAACAGCGACAGGTTCAACACTTGGCGCACCTAATCTTTTCAATTCATTTAGCGCTTTATATTCGCGTTTTGCGAACTCAATGACTGTCTCTTTAACTGCATAAATTTCTGAATTTGGATCTTCTTCATCTGAGCGAACCAAACGCACAATATGGCGCGAGATACCGCGTTTTTCAGTTAATAGCGGATCTTCTGGCCACTCCTCGAGCGGTTGCTCCCAAGGTAAGCCAATGACTGCGCCGATCTCCTCGCCTAGACCCGTAATACGCAGTGACATGAGGATATTCTCTCTTATAAATAGACTTAACCCATGGCTATAACTAAGCGCTTACGTAAAACTTCGGTTAAATCACAAAAATCACCCGAGAACTTCGGAACACCTGGTGCTCCTATCGAAAAGAGCTCTCCTTTTTACTTTGGTTTTCTTGCAACATGCGGAGCGCTAACTGCATTTGTATTACTTCGATCACTTGCAGCTGCTAGCCAAATTTTCGTTTTACTCTTAATTTCAATTTTCTTGGCTATGGGCTTAAATCCCGCAGTTGAATTCTTTCGTCGTCGTGGATTGAGTCGCGGTGCGGCCGTTTCTGCAATTCTGGGAATTGTTTTAGTTTTTGTAGTGGTCCTTGCGATTTTGGTCGTTCCTCCAATGGTCAGACAAACTTCTAGTTTGATTAATAATGCCCCGGCACTTTTAGAGAGTTTAAAGAATAATTCTTTCATTAATGAAATTAATCAACATTACGGATTAATAGATTCACTAACCACAAAAATCAAGTCAATCTCTAGCGACGGTACTTTAATAATTTCTGCTTTCGGCGGCATCGTCGGAGTTAGTAAAACTTTCTTCTCTGGAGTATTTACTTCGTTAACGATTCTGGTTTTGACAATGTACTTCACAATTTCGCTTCCTGAAGTAATTGAGCAAGCTCTTCGATTAGCGCCGGCATCAAGACGACCAAGAATTAAAGCTTTAACCGATGGCATTGTGGCTCGAATCGGTGCATTCGTGGGCAGCCAAATTACTGTGGCCTTTGTGGCAGGAGTCGTGATGGGCATTATCAGCGCCATCTTAGGTTTGCCATCACCAATTGCACTTGGAATGTTGGTATTTATCTGCGGCATGATTCCGCTTATAGGTCACTTCATTGGTTCAACGATTCTTACAATCGTTGGCCTAACCCAATCGGTTACAACTGGTGTGGCAGTCTTGGTTGCGTATTTGCTCTATCAGCAGATCGAAAATTACGTTTTGATGCCGAAAATTATGCATAAAACACTTTCAATTCCAGGGCTAGTCACCATCGTAAGTGCATTAATTGGTGCTTCGTTATTAGGTCTAGTTGGTGGAATCCTGGCGGTGCCAGTAGCGGCATCTATTCTGCTGATTCTTGAAGAAGTTGTTTACCCTAAAACTGATCAGGCTTAAACAGAAGTTGGCAGCGGGTACTTCTCTGGAGCTACTCGCTTAACAATTTCATTGTGCACAAATTGCACAGATGGTTCGCCTAACCACAAATGTTTCATATTTACTCCGTCAATAATTTCAATTTGTGGAATTTGCGCAAACTTTTCTCGAGCTGCACTTGGCGAGAGATACTCATCATGTTCTGGGACTAACGCAATTACTGGCCGGCCATCTTCGGCCCAAAAGGTAAGTTCCTCAGGTTTGGTGTACATCAGCGGAGGACTAAGGAGAATAATTCCTTTTACTCTTTTATCTTGCGCATACTTCAAAGTTAATTCAGTACCAAAAGACCAGCCTACTACCCAGAGATTTTCCAGTTTTAATTCATCTAAACAAAACTTAAGCATCGCTTCAACATCATGTTGTTCCAATTTTGTTTGATCGTATGTACCGGTACTAGTGCCCTGGTCACTGCTAGTTCCGCGGGTGTTGAAGCGAACTATCGTTAAATCTGCTAAAGCTGGCAAACGATTAGCTGCCTTTTTATAAACATGAGAATCCATCATGCCGCCACCGGTTGGATTCGGATGACACATCAATAACGCACCTCGGGATGGGTTTAATGGCGCAGCTACTTCAACTATCAATTCAATGCCGTCGACCGTCATGACTTTGGTCAAAGTGCGCTTAGATGGCAACACAGTGCTTGGACGCAGGACTTCGGACATGGCACCAATTCTATTATTTCTATTAAGACCTTTACCATTTACTCATGGCGCACTTCTCATCATTAAACCCAAGAAATGGGCAAGTAATTGCAGAGCATGAAATTTTCACTAAAGAAGCGGTTAATGGCGCCGTGCATCTTGCTCACGAAAGCGCTACAAAGTGGCAAGCTCTCGGGTATGGCAAAAGAAAAAATGTATTGCTGGCATGGAAACGTGAAATTGCCTCAAGATCTGAAGAGTTTGCAGAAATAATCGCGTTAGAAACCGGTAAACCAATTGGAGATGCGCAATTGGAAGTTTCTATTGCAATCGCACATCTTTCTTGGGCAGCAAAGAAAGCTGGTTACTATCTAAAAGAACAGCGTCGCAAGCCTGGCCTATTGATGTTTAACATGAAAGCTGAGGTACATCGAATTCCTTACGGTGTTATTGGAGTAATAGGACCTTGGAATTATCCAATCTTTACTCCGATGGGTTCGATTGCCTATGCACTTGCTGCCGGCAATGCGGTTGTCTTTAAGCCAAGTGAATTCACTCCCGGAGTTGGTGCGCTTCTTGAAGAAACATTTAACAAGGTTTCGAATATTTCACACGTCTTCAAGACCATTACTGGACTTGGCGAAACCGGAAAGTTTCTTTGTGAATCTCCTATAAATAAATTGGCATTCACTGGCTCGACTCGAACTGCAAAATTAGTAGCAGAGAATTGCGCCAAGAATATGGTGCCAGTGCTTCTTGAATGCGGCGGTAAAGATCCAGTTTTGGTTGATATAGATGCCAATTTAAAACTCGCTGCGGAATACACCATTTGGTCTGCTATGGCTAACGCAGGTCAATCTTGTATTGGCGCAGAACGTGTTTATGTCCATGAAGCAGTTGCGGGTGAATTCAAAGCCGAAGTCTTGGAAATCGTTCGTAATTTAGAGCCAGGGAAGAGCTATGGCCCTGTCACAATGCCAAAACAGCTTGAAATCATTAAAAACCACATTGAATCTGCCACTAATGCAGGCGCAAAAATGTTGTTCGGCGATATTCATTCTGTAAACGAACGAATTGTAAATCCAGTTGTTATGGCAGATGTCCCAGAAAATTGCAGCGCAATGACTGATGAAACATTTGGACCAACTATTGCAATCAATACTGTAAAAACGATGGGTGAAGCAATCGAGCTTTCAAATGCTTCTGAATATGGACTAGGTGCTTCAGTATTTTCAAAGCGCAATGGTTATGCAATTGCTAGACGACTGGAATGCGGAATGGTCGGAATTAATACCGCATTTACCTTTGCCGCTATCCCAACTGTGCCATTTGGCGGAGCGAAACAGAGCGGATATGGCCGAATCCATGGACCAGAAGGTTTATTTGAATTTACTTATTCACGTACTTTTGTGCAACCTAGATTTGAAATTCCATTAAGAGCAACTTCTTTCAAACGAACCGCTGCACAGGAAAAACTAATTACTAAATTAAGTAAATACTTCAGCTAGTAACGCGGCGCATTGCGAGTGCGTTGAGTATTTGGTCTGCGATTGTTGCGATTATTCCAACATGCTTTATGCCAATGACGTCTTGAATCCTCGTCACCTTCAATCCAAGCAACAATGTGCGGAGTTGCCATCGGAATCATTTGATCGCAACCAGGGCATCTATATGGTTTATTTGAACTAGAACCAGTTAATTGTCTAACTACGTAGATTCCATCTTTATGTTCTTCGACAGTTTGATTAGAAGTTGAAGGGTCGCGCTCTTCCACCTTTTGGCGGCGATTCTTAGGGTAATTTCTACGCGGACTCACAGGGTTATTTTCGCATTCAATTACAACTTATGGCCTACCTATGGCAAAGTGAAGCCATGTCAGTCGTCACGGTTCACGGGTTAACGAAGCAATATGGCGAATTAAATGCCGTTGCTGGCGTTGATTTAACTATCAATCAAGGAGAAATCTTCTCCCTGCTTGGACCTAATGGAGCCGGAAAAACCACCACCGTTGAAATCTTAGAAGGATTTAGAAAGCGATCATCAGGAAGCGTTTCGGTATTGGGAGTTGATCCAAGCCACGGCGATAGCGCATGGCGAAATCGATTAGGGATTGTGCATCAAAATAGTCAGGACGCAGGTGATTTAAGTGTTGCCGAAACGGTGCATCATTTTGCCAAGTATTATCAAAATCCTCGTAACGCCGATGAAGTAATTAGCGCAGTTGGGCTAGATGAAAAACGCGGTTCATTAATTCGCAATTTATCTGGTGGACAACGCCGCAGATTAGATGTAGCTCTTGGAATCATTGGTAATCCAGAACTGCTCTTTTTAGACGAACCAACCACAGGATTTGATCCAGAAGCTAGACGCCAGTTTTGGGATTTGATCAGGTCTCTACAAAATGCCGGAACTACAATTTTGCTAACTACTCATTACCTTGATGAGGCGGAAGCTCTTGCAGATCGAGTAGCGGTTATCAATCGAGGCAAAATCATTGAAGTTGCGACACCTGCAACATTGGGAAATCGCCAAAGTGCGCTGGCAGTTATCAAATGGCGCGACGGTGAAACAGAATCGGACAAGCCAACTGAATTTGTTAAGGAATTGTCTGCTAAATATCTCGGAGAAGTTCCGGAACTTCAAATCATTAGACCGTCTCTCGAAGATATCTATTTAAAGATGATTGGTGAGTAATGAATACTCTTAAATTAGGAATACATCGCGGCCTACTTGAAATCAAACAGTTCATGCGCCAACGAGAATCAGTTGTATTTACAATTTTCTTTCCACTTATTTTGATGGTCATTTTTGGATCAGTATTTAAAGACACCATCGCTCCAGGAGTGAAATTCAGTCAATATTTCGTGGCCGGAATGATTGCTTCGGGCATGGTTAATAGCGGTTTTCAGCAGCTTGCCATCATGATTCCCATGGAACGCGATTCAGGTGCTTTAAAAAGGTTACGCGGCACCCCAATTCCTATTGCCTCTTATTTCATTGGAAAATCCATACTTGTTCTCGCTTCAATGATTGCGCAGACAGTCCTACTTATGGCGGGAGGTGTCACATTCTTTGGTTTAAAACTTCCAACCACAGCAGATAAATGGTGGCTATTTGTTCTCTTACTGATTTTAGGTAGCGCCAATTCCACTGCTTTAGGTATTGCCTTTTCAGCAATTCCAAAATCTGGTCGTGGCGCATCTGCAGTTGTTTCACCTGTGGTGATTGTTTTGCAATTCTTTAGTGGTGTCTTCTTTATCTTTACTCAACTGCCACACTGGATGCAACAGTTTGCCGCACTCTTTCCACTTAAGTGGCTCACGCAAGGAATGCGTGAAGTCTTCTTACCAGATTCATTCGCAGTAAAAGAGGTGGCTAAGAGTTGGGAAACTGGTAGAGGTTTAACTATTAACGCAATTTGGTTGGTAGTTGGCTTAGCCCTTGCCATGAAGACATTTAGATGGGATCGAGATTGAGAAAACTTGTTATTGTAGTTATCGCATTTTCATTCTTGACTGGAAATGCTTACGCTGCAACTAATAAGTCATATCCGACACCGAGCCTTTCAATGCCAGCTAAAGCATCTGCTAAAGCGACTGCAAAGGCAACCGCAGCTTCTACGGTTAAATCAACTGCAAAAACCACGGCAAAGGCAACCGCCAGTGCTTCAGCAACTGCCACAAAGAAAAAAGTAGTTTACAAGCCTCGCCCTCGCAAAACTGTAAAAGTATCTCCGTCGCCATCAGCAGTTTGGCCACCTAAAGGTTATGTACGAAATGATGATATTTACGCAAAAGTACCGACCAGCAAAGAGCTAATCGGCTTAGCTTCTTCTAATAAAACATTGGCCAAAAGCCTAACTTCATGCGAAACATTAACTTGTGGGGCTATTTTGGCAACCTCTTTAACCGGCTGCAATTGGTGGGAATTTACCGGTGATGTAACTGGACCCGCTTCGGAAACTGACAACACAATAATTAAATATGGAACTTTAAATTCGTTCTTTGGATCTACCAAACCTAAACAAATTCAACCGTTCATATTAGTAAGTGAAGAAACGCTAAAGAATGGTTACGTGGTTTCGAACATTAAAGTTGCCTGCCACCGTGACCCTGTGCCTTCGGATGTAAAAATCCCAAGCAACAATTACGTTAAAGCTAATTAACGATTCGCTCCAGGAACCCAAAGTTCATCGCCTTGCTCTTTATTTGCTTCGCGAGCTAACACGAATAACAAATCAGATAGACGATTTAAATATTTTGCAGTCAGAGGATTAACTCCGGTTCCAAAAGCATGAATAGCGGCCCAAGTGCGACGCTCAGCACGGCGTGCAACCGTACGTGCAACATGTAGAAGGGCAGCAGCAGGAGTTCCGGATGGAAGCACAAACGAACGAAGTTCATTTAAGCCTTCATTGTATTTATCAATCTGTTCTTCTAAAAATGTAATTTGGCTTTCCAGCACACGTAATTGTTCGTAACCAGGATTATCAATTACCGGAGTACATAAATCAGCTCCGACATCAAAGAGATCATTTTGAATGCGCACCAATAATTTGCGAACATCATCAGACATCTGACTCATTGCAAGTGCAACACCAATTGATGAGTTTGCCTCATCAACGGTTGCATAAGCTTCTAGGCGCGGGTCATTCTTTGAGGTACGACTCATGTCGCCTAACGCTGTGCTGCCGTCATCACCAGTTTTTGTATAAATACGCGTTAAATGAACCATGAGTTAATCCTATGCATACAAGTAAGATAAGACCATTATGAGCGAGAGATTCCGCATCGTAGGTGGTGCACACCTCAAGGGCGAAGTCCACGTCCCAGGCGCTAAAAACAGCGTTTTAAAGCTCATGGCGGCCACTCTCCTAGCTCCTGGCAAGAACACCATCACCAACGTTCCAGATATCTTGGATGTTGAAATAATGATCGAATTGCTTGAACGTTTGGGTTGCAAAGTAAATCGACTCGAGGGCAAAGTTGAAATAGATGTTCCAGAACATCCAGAGCATCGTGCAGATTATGAATTAGTTCGAAAGATTCGCGCATCTATCAATGTTCTTGGACCGCTAACAGTTCGAGTTGGGGCTGCCAATGTCGCTCTTCCTGGCGGAGATGCAATTGGTCCTCGCCCGCTTGATATTCACATCAAAGGTCTTGAAGCACTTGGCGCCAAAGTACATATCGAACATGGCTACATTGTTACCGAAGCGCCTGACGGGCTAGATGGCGCAACAATCGAATTAGATTTCCCATCAGTTGGTGCAACTGAAAACATTATGATGGCTGCAGTATTAGCTCGCGGCACGACTGTCATTGATAATGCAGCACGCGAACCAGATATTGTCGATATCGGAAATTTCTTAATCGAAATGGGCGCAAAGATTTCAGGTCTTGGTTCAACAACCATCACCATCGAAGGTGCTCAGAAATTAAACCCGGCAACTCATGCCACGCTTCCTGATCGCATCATCACTGGTACTTGGGCATTTGCAGCAGCAATCACTCAAGGTGACATCACAATCCGCGGTGCACGCGCTGAAGATTTAGAGATTCCACTAGAGAAATTAACTAGCGCAGGTGCAGTTGTTACAACAATCGATGATGGAATTCGCATTCATATGGATCATCGTCCTAAAGCAATTGATGTTGCCACTCTTCCTTACCCAGGTTTCCCAACAGATTTACAACCAATGGTGGTTGCGATGAATGCAATTGCAGATGGCGATGCCATTGTCACCGAAAATGTATTCCAAGGTCGCTTCATGTTCGTCAACGAATTAGGCCGATTAGGAGCCAAAATCACTGTTGATGGCCACCATGCCGCTATTACTGGCATTCCGCAGTTATCTGGAGCTCCAGTTGTGGCTACTGATATTCGCGCAGGTGTTGGCTTAGTTCTTGCAGGGTTAGTTGCAGATGGCGAAACAATTGTGGAAGATGCATTCCATATTGATCGCGGATTTCCAAATTTTGCCGAGCAGCTTCAAGCCCTCGGCGCAGATGTAAAAAGAATTTAGTTTGTTGCTTCCGCGAGAATTGATACGCGGTTATTTGAAACGCTAAGGAATCCACCAGCTACATTAAATGAATTGGTTGATCCGTCTGTACCTTTAATTACTACTTCACCGTCGACTAGTACGCCAAGAAGAGGTGCGTGATCTGTAAGAATTCCCAAATCACCTTCAAGAGTGCGCGCTGAAACTGAGACCGCTTCTCCTGACCAAACCTTCTTCTCTGGCGATACTAATTCGACGTTTAACATGTTGAGTCCTTTTATGCCTTAGCTAACTCTGCAGCCTTAGCCTCTACGTCAGCAAGACCGCCGCACATAAAGAATGCCTGCTCTGGAACGTGGTCATACTTACCATCAG
>CAZUOG010000017.1:0-2134 GCA_964622225.1 uncultured Actinomycetes bacterium
TTGACCAAGAATGTTAAAACCTTCGCGATATCGCTCTAACGCTACATATGCATCTTTAGAAGATTCAGACTCTGCACCTTCACGGCCACCCCAGCAAACATAAATCTTTGCGCCAAGTTCAACTGCTAAATCAATATTCTTCATCACCTTACGAATTGCATAACGGCGAATGTCTTTGTCATTTGAAGTCAATGCGCCATCTTTAAATACTGGATGTGAGAAAAGATTTGTAGTTGCCATTGGAACTTTCATTCCAGTTTCATCAAGCGCCTTCTTGAATCGATCAATATGTGCGCGACGATTTGTATCATCTGATCCAAATGGAATTAAGTCATCATCATGGAAGGTGACGCCATATGCACCACGAGCTGCAAGTTCTTTAACTGTGCGAACTGGATCTAGTGCATCTCGAGTTGGGTCTCCAAAAGGATCACGCGCCTGCCAGCCCACAGTCCATAGACCAAAGGTGAATTTATCTGCAGGAGTTGGTGTGTATGACATAGAAAGCCTTTCATAATATCCATATATGGCTCCGATTTTGAATATCGGTAATCTATTACTAACCTACTCTCCGTTCCAAGAGATTTGGTTGAAATAATTATCGAATTAATCGGAATCACTCGCGGGAGTGGTGAAATGGCAGACACGCAGGTCTTAGGAACCTGTGCTTTACGGCGTGTGGGTTCAAGTCCCACCTTCCGCACCAGTATCAAATGAATTGAATAGACCTAATTGTTCAAAACCAATCGATTTGTAAGTTGCAATTGCGGCATCATTCTTCGCCCACACACCCAAAGCTAAATAATTAATCCCATTTTTGAACGCATAATCGATTAAGGCTTTAGTAACCAACTTTCCATAACCTTTGCCGCGTTGATCTTCTGCCACTGCGATTGCCGAAAGCACGTGTGCACCCGATTCCCATTTACAAATTGCGCCTAAGGCAACATTTTCTATACCAATCCAAGCAACCACTTCTTTATCCTCTGCACGTATTGATGACTGTGGTGCATGAGCTTCAATAAAAGAATTAATCTCCGCATGATTGCTAAGAACTTTATATTGGACATCAAAACTCTTGGTCTTTATTCCATATGCATCCCATTGACCACTCAACGGAACGTGTGCGGTTATTTCTTTCGGCGTTGAGCGAGTGCATGAAAAATGTGTCCACCTAGGATCAATTAACGGAGTTGGACCAAATGCCATACCGTAATAAGGATCTGATTCTCTTGTTATTGAAAGAGAAACTTCTGAGAAATGTGCATCAACATATTTATCTTCAGGGATCCAAATAGTTATTAATTTATTTGAAATTCCTAATTTTGATGCGCATTCAAGAAGTTCATTATATTTCACTTAATAATTTCTCAACTCGTGATTTGATTTCATCTCTAATTACACGAACTGGTTCAATCCCCTGCCCCGCAGGATCATCTAGCTGCCAATCTTCATAACGTTTTCCTGGATAGAACTTACAAGTATCGCCGCATCCCATAGTGATAACTACATCAGATGCGATTACAGCTTCATCAGTCAAAATCTTTGGGGTGTTATTTGCGATATCGATACCAACTTCTGCCATTGCTTGCACTGCGACAGGGTTTATTGAGTCTTTAGGTGCACTTCCGGCTGAGAGAACTTGCACTTTTCCCGCGCCAAGTTCTTGCATAAAACCTGCTGCCATCTGTGAACGACCAGCATTATGTACGCATACGAAGAGAACAGTTTTCATAGTGTTGCAAATATACTCTCGTTGTGTTGATGCACCTATTAATTGCCTCGTTTTTTCTCCTTGTAGGGGCGGAGATCCGAAATGAATTGGATCATAAGAAAGAATTAATCGCGCCTCTTTTGGCTGCACTCGGCGGAATGGTTTTGCCCGCTCTGATCTTCAAATTAATGCAACCTGATTCAGGCGCTTGGGGTGCCGTAATGCCTACCGATATCACTTTGGCTTTAGCGGTTATTGCTCTTCTTGGTAAGCAAATTGATCCAAAGTTAAGGCTATTTGTTTTGGCCTTAGCGGTTGCAGATGACTTTCTATCTTTGATTGCTATCGGAATTTTCTATAGTGGCAAGTTGAATATGGCTACTTCAGCTTCAACAATCATTGCAGCGCTAATTGGAGCGC
>CAZUOG010000017.1:2280-16734 GCA_964622225.1 uncultured Actinomycetes bacterium
TTGCAGCGCTTATCGGAGCGCTGTTACCTAAAAAAGACTTAGTAATTCAATACTTAACCCCTTGGTCATTCTTTGTAGTCACTCCTTTGGTAGTCATTACTCACTTCCCGACACATTTTGAATTAAATGGCACAGTTTATGCGTACTTGGTTGCCCGAATTGTTGGCAAAGTAGTTGGAATTTCATTGGTTGCTTGGTTAGTAACAAAGCGAGAAATGATTGGTGTTGGCTTACTTTGCGGCATGGGTATGACGGTTTCTATTGTGATAGCGGAAATCTCAGCTACAGGCAATGAACTTGAAAGCATTCACTCTGGTATTTATTTGGCCTCTTTAATCTCTGGAATTTTGGGATATTTCTGGCTGCGATTTGCAAAGAATTTGCATTAACAAATGGTTCGTGAGAACTTGATTGTAATTCTTGTTACTTTTTGGCTCCGTATTAGACAGAAGAAATGAGGAGCCACATGTCTAACTATTCATTTGAAACTCTGCAGATTCATGCAGGGCAACAGCCAGACCCAACAACCGGAGCGCGTGCACTTCCGCTTTATCAAACTACTGCATATCAATTCCGCGATACAGAGCATGCAGCAAATCTCTTTGGTTTAGCTGAACTTGGCAATATCTATACCCGCATCATGAATCCCACTCAAGATGCAGTCGAGCAGAGAATTGCAGCGTTAGAAGGTGGTGTGGCAGCGTTACTTGTAGCTTCAGGTTCTGCAGCTACAACTTTTGCAATTTTAAACTTGGCAGAAGCTGGTGATCATATTGTTTCTTCCCCTTCTTTATACGGTGGAACTTACAACTTATTCCACTACACACTGCCAAAGTTTGGCGTCGAAGTAACTTTCGTAGATGATGCAAATAATCCAGAATCCTGGAAGAAAGCAATTAAGCCAAACACTAAAGCGCTCTTTGGTGAAACTATTGCTAATCCAAAGAATGAAGTTCTAGATATTGAAGCAATTTCAAAGGTTGCTCACGAAAATGGCTTACCTTTAATTGTAGATAACACTGTTGCAACACCTTTCCTAATTAAACCAATTGAACATGGTGCTGACGTAGTTGTGCACTCTGCGACAAAGTTCCTTTCAGGTCACGGAAACGCTGTTGTTGGTGCAATTGTTGATTCTGGAAAGTTTAATTACGCTAAATATCCAGAGCGTTTTAAGAATTTCAACGAACCAGATCCTTCCTATCACGGTTTGGTTTACGCAGCCGCACTAGGTGAAGGTTCTGCATTTGGCGCAAACCTCTCATATATTTTCAAGATTCGCTTAACTCTGCTTCGAGATATTGGAGCAGCAGTTTCACCATTTAACGCCTGGTTACTAGCTCAAGGTCTTGAAACTCTTTCACTTCGCATTGAGCGCCATGTTGAAAATGCAAAAGCAGTTGCTGAGTGGTTAGAAAACCATCCAGATGTAGAAAAAGTAAATTACGCCAGCTTGCCTTCATCTAAGTGGAACGCACTGGCAAAGAAGTACTCTCCTAAAGGTTCCGGAGCTGTTCTTTCGTTTGAACTAAAGGGTGGTGTCGAAGCTGGTAAGAAATTCGTAGAATCTTTAAAACTCTTTAGCCACGTTGCAAACATTGGAGATGTTCGTTCGTTGGTTATTCATCCTGCGACAACAACACACTCACAGCTATCGGCCGAAGAGCAGTTAGCTTCAGGTGTCACACCAGGTTTGGTTCGACTCAGTCTTGGCCTTGAAAATATCGCAGATATCAAGGCTGACCTTGAGGCAGGATTCGCAGCCGCTAAGCAGTAGCTGGCAGATTCATGGGCTTAATACCCCGCTATCACTCCTCGATAGCGGGGTATTAGTTTCTCTAAGCATCTATTAAAGTTGCACACCTGAACTAATGCGCTAATAAGGAGCAGGTCGTGGCAAAGAAAAACGGTTTCTTCAACTGGGTTGGATACAAAGAAGAGACAGAACCAACTATGTCTTCGGTAGATCGCATCCGCGAACTCGAAGCTCAACTTGCCGACCTCCGCTCCCGTCGCGATATTCGTTCCCTATCTCGCGAAGAATTTGAAATTCTGGCAACTGAAACTGCAGTTGCAATGATCAAGTCAGCGCAGATTCGTGAATCTAAAGCACAAGCAGCTTCAGATCGTTTAGTCAATGAAACTCAACGCCAAGCAAAAGAAGCTATTGAAGCCGCGCAAGATAAAGCGCAATCTATTCTAAATGGAGCTGAAGCTCGTGGCCGTAAATATTTAAAGGCTGCGGAAGATGAAGCCGCTGAAAAGATTGAGCAAGCAGAAATTGCCGCAGAAGATCTAATTGATCAGAAAAAACGTGAAGGAAATGCATTAGTTACCTCTGCTCGTCGCGAAGGTGAACAGATTGTTGGTGAAGCAACACGCGATGTTCTGGAATATCGCCAGTGGCTAAATGGAGTGATGGAAGAAGCTGGCCGTCTATATAAGATTCAAACTCAATCGCTTGATGCTGCCCAAGAAGCAATTCATGCAAGTCGTAGCAGATTAGAAAGCGCTTATAGTCGTTTATCTGATCTTCGCAATAATGTTCTTGAGAACATTAAAGAGGATGGAAAGTTAATTACAAGCCAGCCAATTCGAGTTAAGAGTGAACGCACCAAGGCAGCTATTGCGGCTCCAAAGAAGGCAAAAAAGAAACCAGCTTCAAAATCTGTTAAAAAGAAATAGTTCAATTTAATGGCAGCCCCGAAAGGGATTCGATACATCCCCGCTATCGATGGTTTACGCGCCATCGCAGTTATCGCTGTAATTCTTTATCACCTTGGTTTTAAATGGATTCCTGGCGGATTTCTAGGAGTCGATCTATTTTTCGTAATTTCGGGTTACGTAATCACTCGCCTGCTACTTGATTCGATTCAACGTTCTGGTGGACTGGATTTGCGTGGTTTTTACGCAGGCCGTATCCGCAGATTGGTGCCACCGCTGCTCTTTATGTTGGTCATAACTGCGATCTTCGTGGGAGTCTGGGCCCCAGATTCAATGCGCAGATTCCTAACCGATGCGCCATTTGCAATGACTGGATTGATGAATTGGTGGTTGGTTTTCAAACATCAAGATTATTTCGAAAGTTTTGGTCGCCCTCCACTTTTGCAACACACCTGGTCACTTGGAGTTGAGGCGCAGTATTACTTGGTTTGGCCACTGATTCTGCTATTTGTACTTAAAGTTTTTGGCAAGAAAGTCATACCAACTGCTGCTTTAGCAATTGCTACTTTTTCAGGTGTTGCACTCTTCTTAGCTTCGGTTCGTGCAGACATATCTTCTACTCAAGATGTAAGCCATGTTTATTTCGGAACTGACACACATTCGATTGGACTTTTCTTAGGTTCTGCATTGGCAGTCAGTTGGATTCCTCAAAATCTAAGAATGAACATTGAAAAACGAGCACAAGACTTTATAGATTTTATTGGGGTATTTGGACTTATAGGTTTGCTGGCATCGTTTCTATTTATCCAAGAATCCGATCCGACTGCATACCGAATTGCCTTTCCGTTAGTTGGAATATTCGGTACCGCAATCATCATGTCTGTAGTTCATCCTGCATCAAGATTTGCTCCGATTTTGCAACATACAACTCTTGTATGGATTGGTGAACGCTCCTATGCAATCTATCTATGGCATTGGATTGTTTTCCAAGTTACTCGCCCGGCGCAAGATTTATCAGGCTCTTCGTGGGCCTTATATATCTTTAGAATTTTAGTGGTCTTCGCATTAGCCGATATTTCTCAGCGCTGGATTGAGATTCCTGTGCGACATGGAGCGATATCAAATTGGATGCGCGGCATGAAATATAGAACTAAAGAAGTTCAGCGCCGCCAGAAGGCAACTGCAGGCTTAGTCGCATTGGCGCTAGTTGCAACGATTGCAACCGTTAGCAATAACGCAATTGCGATTGCCAATAAGAATAATCAAGTAGTAAAACAAATGTTTAAAGATGAACAGGTTGCAACAATCAGCAAAGTAGAAGGCCTTTGGGTTGTTGGTGATTCGGTAATTCTTGGAATTAGAAACGAGCTGGAAGCTCAACAACATATAGGGCTAATTAATGCCCGTGTGGGCCGCCAAGCAGGCGAATTACTTCAAGTCATTCAGCACGATAAAGCTAAAATGGTGGGTCAAAAAACAATCTTAGATTTAGGCAATAACAACCGTTTAACTCAATCTGAAGTAAACGCAATATTCGAAGAACTCAAAGATCAGCCCCTAGTTATTGTCGTGAACACGGCAGTGCCTCGAGGTTGGCGCGATGAGAACAATTCTCTAATTGCAAGTGAAGCTATGAAGTATCCAAACTTCAGAGTTGTTGATTGGGCCGCAAAATCAGAAAACCACCCGGAGTATTTTGCTCCGGATGGCGTTCATCTGATTCCTGCAGGTATTGAAGCTTATGTTGCCGCAATAACTAATTATTTATACTGACCTGGAAGTCCGAAAACTTTTCCTTCAGCTTTTTGGCCATCGTTGTACACAGCTGAAATCTTGAAAGATGTCCAACCTGTGTCTTCACCCTTAGTGATGTCATATTTAGTTACATCAGTACCCACTGTTGCAACCTCTGAGAATGCACCACCATTTGAAGAGAATTCAATGCTGTAACCCTTTAGGCCTTCAGCTGCTGTTGTTGTATTCCAGAAAATTGTTGCGCCGTTAGCTGTGTAATGTGCAACGATTCCAAGAGGTGCAGCTGTTGTTGCAACTGCTGCAGATGATTCGGTCGCCGAAGCAGAAGCTGATGCAGTTGGTGTTGCTGATTCAGAAGGAGTTGCAGTTGATGATGAATTTGAACCTTTTGATAGCACAATCGCACCAAGCGCAAGAATTCCAATTACAACTGCAAGTACCACTCGGTTTGATCCACCTTGCTTCTTTGCAGGAGCAGCTGCTGGCTTTGGTGCAGCTGGTGCTGCAACTGGCGCTGCGCTCGAAACTGCAACTGCAGGTGCAACAACTTTTTTAGCTGGAGCTTTCTTTGTAGGTGCCTTCTTTGCTACTTTCTTGACCGCAGCTTTCTTAGCAACTTTTTTAGCTGGAGCCTTTTTCGCAACCTTCTTAACTGCAGCTTTCTTGGCAACCTTCTTTGCAGGTGCCTTCTTTGCTGCTTTCTTAGCAGGCGCTTTCTTCGCGGCCTTCTTAGCAACTTTCTTTGTAGCCACTTGAATTCTCCTAATTACTTTTGAATACTGGCTGGATTACTGATGAGAATTTTAGCCGATTATGTAAGGGGCAATCGCGCGCATCGCTTTACCTCGATGGCTAATTGCATCCTTTTCTTCGGCAGAGAGCTCCGCAGACGAGCAATTTAAGCCATCAGGCTGAAATAAAGGGTCATAACCAAAGCCGCCGGAACCAACAACCTCGTGCAAGATCTTGCCGTAAAAACGACCCTCTTCTATCCTTTCAAAACCATCAGGACGGACAAATGCAGCAACACAGATGAAATATGCAGTGCGCTTCTCATCAGGAACATCCTTAAGCGCTTCGAGTAATTTTTGATTATTAGCGGCGTCGCCATTTCCCGAATACCGTGCTGAATAAAGACCAGGGGCCCCATTTAGCGCATCAACACAAATTCCACTGTCATCTGCAAGCGCTGGCAATCCGGTTAGTTTAGAAATAGTGCGTGCTTTCAAAAGTGAATTCTCTTCGAAAGTTTTCCCAGTTTCTTCAATATCTCCAATTTCTGGATATGAATCTAACCCAAGAACTTCTAAATTTGTGGCACCCAACTCTTCAAGTATCCGGCGAAATTCAACAACTTTTCCCGAATTCTTGGTTGCAAGAACTAATATCATGAAAGCGATTTGATTTGAAGATTTGCTAATGTGCCGCAACCTTCAACTGCTAAATCTAGTAATGAATCAAGTAGCGCACGATCAAATGGTTCGCCTTCGGCAGTGCCTTGTACTTCAATGAATTTTCCAGAACCTGAAATCACAACATTCATATCGGTCTCTGCACGGACATCTTCTTCATAGCAAAGATCAAGCATCGGAGTTCCATCAATGATTCCTACAGATACAGCAGAAACGGATTCTTTTAGAACTTTGGCATCAGCTTTAACATGGCCATTCTTCTTTGCCCATTCAATTGCATCAGCAAGCGCTACATATGCTCCCGTAATTGCAGCAGTACGAGTGCCGCCATCTGCTTGTAAAACATCGCAATCAAGGACGATTGTGTTCTCCCCTAGTGCGTGATTATCAATCACTGCTCGTAGTGAGCGACCAATTAATCTAGAGATTTCCTGAGTTCTTCCGCCAAGTTTTCCCTTCACGCTTTCGCGATCAGAACGAGTATGTGTTGCGCGTGGCAACATTGAATATTCTGAAGTCACCCAACCTTTGCCTGTGTCCTTTAACCAACGTGGCACACCTGGAGTAAATGAAGCAACGCAAAGTACGCGGGTGTTTCCAAATTCAACTATGACTGAACCTTCGGCGTTATTAAGCCAATTGCGAGTGAATTTGATTTCACGAAGTTGATTATTGTTACGGCCGTCATTGCGTGGCATTAGAGCTCCTGATGGTGGACTTTGCTTACTTCTGGACCCAAGAATCGTCGGGCCAAAATTTCGAATTGATCTGAAGCGCCAGTAGCCAAGAATTCATGAGTTGGCGGTGTCGAAGAATTTTCGCGTAACAAATTCTTTTCCACCAAGACGCGATATAAATCTTTCGCAGTTTCTTCAGCAGAGGAAACAAGAGTCACGCTTTCACCCATCACATACGAAATAACACCAGTTAATAGTGGGTAATGAGTGCAACCTAAAACAAGAGTATCTACTTTTGCATCCAACATTGGTTTCAAATATTCGCGCGCAATCGCTGTGATTTCAGCACCAGTAGTTTCGCCGCGTTCAACATATTCAACAAATCTTGGACATGCATTTGAAGTGATTTCTAATTGCGGAGCAGCTGCAAATGCATCTAAATATGAACCAGAATCAATTGTTGCGTTGGTTCCTATGACGCCGACTTTTCCGCTTCGAGTTGCGGCTACTGCTCTACGTGCGGCTGGTTGAATTACTTCGATAATTGGAACATGAAATCTTTCGCGAGCATCACGAAGCATCGCTGAGCTTGCAGTATTACAAGCAATTACAACTGCCTTACAACCGCGCTGCACCAAGAATTCAATAATCTCAAGAGAGAATTCGCGAACTTCCGCGATTTTGCGCGGGCCATAAGGACCGCGTGCGGTATCGCCAATATAAATTGTTGATTCGTTGGGTAACTGATCAATGATTGCTCGAGCAACGGTTAATCCGCCTACTCCAGAATCGAAGATTCCAATTGGTGCTGATCTAGTCGAGCTACTCACACTTTGTATTGTATTAGACCTTTAGATACTTACGAAGCGTGAGCGTAGATGCAAGGATTGAAACCACTAAACCGGTTAGCAATAGCCAACCTGATGCAATCCAAACTTGACCCCATCCAAAGAATTTCGTGAAGGTTAGAAGTGGCGCAACTTTGCTATCAATGACCGATTTAATTCCGGCCAACAAACCAGTTGCCAGAATCCAGCCCACAAATGCTGAGAAGATTCCTTCGAGCAAGAATGGCAATTGAATTGACCAACTGGTCGCACCGACAAGCTTCATAACATTTGTTTCGCGGCGGCGATTAAATGCAGCAATTCGCAAAGTATTGCTAATTAACAACGCTGCAGTTAGAACTGAAGCCAATCCAACTGCGAGCGCACCATCGCGCAATACGCCAAGTAATTTAAAGAACTTATCCAAAATAGTGCGTTGATCTTGTACGACATCAACTCCTGGGCGGCCAGTAAATGCTGAAACCACTACACCGTACTGGGTTGGGTCTTTTAATTTAACGCGGAAAGATTCTGGCAATTGATCTGCAGTTACATTTTGCGCGATTGCAGAACCCTTAAATCGCTCCTGAAAATGTGAAAATGCTTCTGTTTGTGATTCGTAATAAACCTTATCTACAACAGGTAGAGCTTGAAGATCTTTCTGAATTGAAAGTCTCTGATCTGCAGTAACAACACCAGCAGAACAAGACGACGATTCAGAAAGTGAAGAACAGAGAAATACTGATACTTCGATTTTGTCATACCAGTAATCTTTCATCGCTCGCACTTGAGCATTTGAAAGTAAACCGATTCCCAAAAGGCTTAATGAGATCGCAGTTGTAACCATAACTGCGAAAGTCATGGTCGCGTTACGGCGAAGACCAATTCCGACTTCGCTTGCAATAAATCGAGCGCGCATTTAATTACCCCGTATATCCGTAAACGCCACGAACCTGGTCACGAACTACGTGGCCATGATCTAATTCAATAACTCGCTTGCGCATCTGATCCACAATTCCGGAATCGTGCGTAGCCATAAGCACAGTTGTGCCTTCGCGATTAATGCGATCGAGCAACTTCATAATTCCGATAGATGTAGCAGGATCTAGATTTCCTGTTGGTTCGTCGGCAATCAAAATAGGTGGCTTTGTTACGTATGCGCGGGCAATAGCTACGCGCTGTTGTTCGCCGCCTGATATCTCAGATGGTTTGCGATCACCTTTATCTTCCAGGCCCACAAGTTCTAGAACTTCGGGTACTTCGCGATCAATCTCTTTTTGGGAATGGCCAAGCACGTGAAGTGCAAAGGCAACATTCTCAGTGATTGTCTTATTAGGAAGTAATCGGAAATCCTGAAAGACAGTGCCAACTTGGCGACGAAGTTCAGGAACTTTATGGTTTGGCAAAGTATTTAAATCTTTACCTGCAACATGGATAGTTCCGGAGGTTGGTCGCTCTTCGCGAAGTACTAATCGAAGAAATGTTGACTTACCTGAACCGGATAGACCAACGAGGAAGACGAATTCGCCTTTTTCGATTTCAAGATTTACATTATCCAGAGCAGGGCGCTCTGTACCTGGGTAAACCTTGCTGACGTTTTCAAATCTGATCATAACGAGGGCAAGTTTAGGTAATTTATCCGTGATTTCCCGATATTTGACCGAGTTCTCAGGTCATTCTCACGCTTGAAGGTGATTTATTACGCAGTTCTACGCCAGCGAATTCCGGATTCAATGAAATCATCAATTTCACCATTTAGCACGGCCTGCGTGTTTCCAGTTTCGTGATCTGTACGTAAATCTTTAACCATTTGATACGGATGCAAAACATATGAACGCATTTGATTGCCCCATGAACCAGTAGAACTTCCCTTTAGCGCATCGATTTTTGCTTGTTCTTCTTGGCGTCGACGTTCCAATAATTTTGATTGCAGAACAGCCATCGCAGTTGCTTTATTTTGAATTTGAGAACGTTCGTTCTGACATGAAACAACAATTCCCGTTGCCATATGCGTAATACGTACTGCAGAGTCGGTTGTATTTACTCCCTGTCCGCCAGGACCAGATGAGCGATAAACATCGACACGAATATCTTTTTCATCAATTTCAATGTGATCGCTTTGATCTACAACTGGAACCACTTCTACACCGCAAAAGGAAGTATGACGGCGACTCTGAGAATCAAAAGGTGAAATACGCACCAATCTATGAGTTCCCTGCTCAACAGAGAGTGTTCCGTAGGCATATGGAGCGCTTACACGGAATGTTGTTGATTTAATTCCAGCTTCTTCACCATAAGAAGTTTCAAGCACATCTACTTTGTAATTATGTCGCTCGCAATAACGCAGGTACATACGGCTGATCATTTCTGCCCAATCGCACGCTTCTACTCCACCTGCTTCAGAACGAATCGTTACCAATGCATCTCGCTCGTCGTATTCACCAGAAAGAAGAGTCTGAACTTCTAATTCACTTAGGACTTTTGTAATTGCATCAAGTTCTTTATCGGCTTCATCGTGCGCGCTCTTATCACCTGCTTCTTCTGCAAGTTCGAGCAAAACTGGAACATCTTCAATACGGCGACGCAACGTAACCAACTTATTAATCTGAGCCTGAGTATGACTCAACTTCGAAGTTACTTTTTGCGCATTTTCAGTGTCATTCCAAAGATCTGGCACGCCAGCTTCAATTTCTAATTTAGCTGCATCCGCTTTTAGTTTTGGAAGATCCAATACTTGTTCAATGCCAGAAAGCGTTTGAGTGAGGGCAGCAATCTCCCCGTTGTAATCGCGTTCGGCCATGTAGATAGTTTAGCGTTCAGTTACATCATCCATTAACGCTTGAATCAAACTCTCCTGTAACCAACCGAGCCAAGTATAAACCGCATAAACAGCTCTTAATGGGTCATCAGGTTTCAATAATTCAAGATGTTCTTGATCTGTATTTTCTATCTTTAATCGAACACCGAGCGCCAATCTAATGTCATTTAATCCACCAAGCCAAGCATTAGCACCATCATGATCTAAATCAATTGGTTTATCTCCAGCATTAATTAAATTGCTGCGAATCGCCATTGAATGTGCACGTTTCTTCTCGCGCAAAGTTGACTCTGTATATCTGCGAAACTCTGATGCTGCTGCTTCATCGGCATATGCATTAGGCAACAATCTCAGTAATACTTCATCTTCTGGCGGTGAATCATGAACAGTGATTCCAACCATTGCCGCCAGCGGATCTTCATGAGCATGATCTACACGTTCGGCAAGTAATTCAATAATTTGTTCGCTTAGATTAATCAATACTTCGCGTTCAGATTCGGAGAAAGCTGCTTGATATTCATTCTCTCCGTGACGTTTGAATCCACCTGGTTCGTTGCTCATTACAACTCTTCTTTAGAAATAGTTGCCCAAAGACCATATTCATGAAGTCTTTGAACATCACGTTCCATTTCTTCACGAGAACCATTGGAAACAACAGCTTTGCCTTCATTATGAACTTTTAACATTAATTCAGTGGCATGTTCCTTTGTGTATCCGAACAGTTCCATAAATACATAAGTTACGTAAGACATTAAATTGACTGGGTCATCCCAAACAACGCAGACCCAAAGACGATCGTTGCTAAAGATTGACTTTAGCTCTTCGTCTAATTGAGTATTTATCTTAACCATGGGCTAATTTTACTAACGAAGCACAATAGTTACAGCCGCGGATTGGGATCCGCTGGCGCTTACTCTTAAATTCAAGAATGGACCACTGCCAGTTGCGCACTGGAATGTATAAACTCCGTTTGCATCTGTTGATGTCGTAGCCACTTGGCTCCATTTTCCATCAAATCGCTCGAGTGACACAGTCACCTGTTTACCTGGATTCACCAAACCTAAAATATTCACTTTTCCATTAACTGTTGCGCTCGTAGGTGCTGAAATTTTTATCTGCGGCTTGACTTTAATAACTTGTTCGTTAGAAATTCCTTCCAAGCGATCCCACGTACCATCACTTCGAAGGCGCACATTTTGATTTAGCCCTAAGTAAAGCGGCAGTGTAACTTTTCCATCCACTCCTGTCGTCAAAGTTGTAATCTCTCGCCAATTTAAATCACTGCTATTTTTGACTTCAACGTGAACCGGAAGCGATGCAATTGGCTGCTTATCCGGCAAAGTAAAGGTTCCAGTTAAATTAATCATTTGCCCATAAGTAAATTCACTTAAGTCACTATTTACGGTTGAAAGCACTTTATCAGGAGCTATCGAAAGAGCAACATTTCTAATGTTTGTCATAGATTGAGCATCTTCGAAACCTATTGTCCAAGCAACTATTCCACCTAGTCGATACTTTGCAACAATCTGTGCGCGTACTTGATATGAACGTGCATCCTGATACCAAGCTACTCGGGTTGCAGTGCAGCTAGTAGATAGCCCTGTTGCAGTGTTACCGTTATAAACTTTTTGATAAGTAAATGTAGCTTCTTGATAATTTTCGTCATAGTTAATCGTTGCGCCGTAACCAGCTGCAAGATTAGCTGCATTGCTCATAATGAATGTTGCAGCTTTAGCTCCGGCCGCTACTGTTTTAGCTACATCTGCAGGACAAACTCCATCGACTTTTGTAACCCAATCGCGACCATAGCCCGCTAGACCAACGAAAACTTTTGATGCAGGCATTATGGAAACTGCATACTTCAAAGTGTCTTCAGTCCATGAAAGTGGGCCGATCGGTCCTGGTTTTGCAACCGAATAGTCGTAAGTCATGATGCGTAAGCGATCAATTACTGATGCAATATCTGCCCAGGCGTATACGTAATACCCCTTTTTCCCGGTTGCTGGATCTAGCAGATATGGAGATGTAATTGAAAGTAATTTTCCATTTGCATGCAATGCAGTACTCAAAGATTTAACAAATGCCACCCAATAAGGTTTTGTTTTGTCCCAACTAGTGTTTCCATCAACAAATGCAAAGTTTTCAAAATCTAAATCAATACCATCAAAATTATTAGCTGACACCAAATCTACAATGGCTTGCACCGCAGCGGTTCGACCACTTTCAGTTGAAAGTAAATCGGCAAGAACCAACTTGTCTGTGCCATCTGTAATAGTTGGAATCACCGTAAGGCCAGCGCTTTTCATTGTTGCTAAAGGAGTAGCCATCGGAACGCTTGGATTTGCTGGTGAATAGAGATCGGTAATGCTCACTTTGCTACCGTTATATTTGATAGTAAACCAAAACGGCATTACTTCTCTTATTAAGTCAATATTATTCAAAACTGCCGGCAGCGATGTTTTCATCGAGTAATAAGGAACCCAGCCGCTATAAATCTTGCGGGGTTGCGGATTATCTGCAAATGAAGTGGTCGCCGGGGTTAAAGAGAGTGCCAAAATAGATGCAATGGCTGCAAGCTTCTTTAACATGAGTGGCAGTTTACTTTTATAGGTAGAATTATCAGATGAAGGACTTACTGCGCACCGCTGATTTATCGCGTGATGATGTCGAATTGCTACTGGAAACCTCAGCCAAATTCGCAAGCGCACCCCTCTCTTCTCCTGATCAGCTACGCAATAAAACTATCGCGATTTACATGACAAAGCCTTCAACTCGTACCCGTCTGGCTTCTGAAACGGCAACGGCGCATCTTGGCGGAACTCCGATATTTATCCGCGGCGATGAACTGCAATTAGGAAGAGGCGAAACTATTGCCGATACTGCAAAAATCATTAGTGGTTTCTGTGATGCATTAATTATTCGTACATACAAACAATCAGATGTTGATGAATTGGGAGCAAACGCTTCCATTCCGGTTATCAATGCTTTAACAGATGATGATCACCCAACTCAATTGCTTGCTGACTGGATCACTATCCGTGAAAACTTTGGTAAAGATATTTCTGGTCGCAAGTTTTCATATTTTGGCGATGGAAACAATATGACGCACGCTTGGTTGATTATGGGTGCCATCATGGGCGCACACGTTGTTGCCGCAACTCCAGATGGCAAATGGGCACCTGATGCTGATGTGGTTACTAAAGCAAAAGAGATTGCCAAGAAATCAGGCGGAACAGTTGAAATTACAAATGATCCAATTGCAGCTGCAAAAGATGCTTCGGTTATTTACACCGATGTTTGGATGTCTATGGGTGATCCTGAATCTGAACGTAACGAAAAGATGAAAATACTTGCTCCATTTGCAGTAACCGAATCTTTGATGTCACATACCGCCAAAGACTCAATCTTCATGCATTGCCTACCAGCGCATCGCGGAGAAGAAGTTGAAGCCAGCGTAATAGATGGCCCAAAGTCTGTGATTTGGCGTGAGGCATATCATCGCCGTACCACAATTCAAGCGGTGCTTTATCATTTAACAAAAGGTGAACTTAAGGGCTACAACTAACTTTTCTGTAGTAATACGGCTTGCACCTGAGTAGATTAACTACATGCGTGTCGCAGTTCCTAAAGAAATCAGGTCTGGAGAGAAGCGTGTAGCGCTAGTTCCAGACGTCATCAGTAAGTTCACCAAACTTGGCTTTGAAGTTATCATCGAAAGTGGCGCAGGCATCCATGCGCAAGCCACTGATAAAGACTACGAAGCTGTTGGTGCCAAAATCGCAGGCGAAGTTCTGAAAGATGCAGACATTGTGCTTTCAGTGCAGCCATTAACTCCAGAACAAGCAGGATCATTGAAAAAAGGTGCGGTAACAATTTCATTCTTATCGCCAACAACTGCTGTTGAAAATATTGAAGCTCTTGCGAAAGCAGGGGCTACTTCTTTTTCTATGGAATTAGTGCCTCGTATTTCACGTGCGCAATCAATGGATGCACTTACCTCTCAAGCACTTTGTGCCGGTTATAAAGGTGCACTAATGGGAGCGGAATTAAGTCCGCGTTTCTTCCCATTACTTATGACTGCAGCAGGAACAGTTACACCAGCACAAGTGCTTGTACTTGGCGCAGGTGTTGCGGGTTTGCAAGCAATTGCAACAGCTCGTCGACTTGGTGCAGTAGTTAGCGCTTATGACGTTCGCCCTTCATCTGCAGATGAAGTTAAATCAATGGGCGCAACATTCATTGAATTGGAATTGGAATCGCTCGCTGGCTCTGGTGGCTATGCAAAAGAAATGACAGCTGAA
>CAZUOG010000018.1:0-8864 GCA_964622225.1 uncultured Actinomycetes bacterium
AAAGTCAGGAACGTACTTATTATCAAATGAAACTTCACCACGAATTTCATCTACGAATGTTGTAATGCCATCATCCATGCGCATACGAAGCACAGGCTTACGACCTTCGGCTCTGAACTTTTCGATTTGCTCAGAGGTTAGTGTCCGGCAAGTTCCGCCGTAACCAGGCGCCACATTTGCAGCTCTCTGACGTTCGCGCTCTGCTTCAAGTTCTTCAGCGCTGCAATAACAATGGTAAGCGACTCCGCTATTTAAGAACTTATCCGCCCATTCTTTGTAAATTTCTAAACGTTGAGACTGAAGATAGGGGCCATACGGACCGCCAACTTCTGGTCCTTCATCCCACTGAAGTCCAAGCCACTTCAACGTATCAATTGCACGCTGAATATATTCGTCAGTTACTCGCTCTTTATCGGTATCTTCAATGCGGAAGATAAAAGTTCCGCCGGTGTGACGAGCAAAAGCCCAATCAAATAGCGCGGTGCGAATATTGCCGACATGCAAATCACCTGTTGGTGAAGGTGCGAAACGGACTCGGATTTCTTTAGCCACGACCGGAGAGTTTATTAGTTATCTGCCCTAACCCCGAAATCGCACAAGTTATGGTCGCTTTTTCAGGAATTGGGCCAATTCCAGATGGGGTTCCAGTCAAAATTACATCTCCAGGAAGCAAAGTCATTACTGATGAGATGAAGTGGATAATTTCATCTACACCAAACATCATCTGATTTAGTGTAGCTTTTTGTTTAACTTCCCCATTTACAGTGCAGGTGATTTCTTGATTGCCTGGAATGAAATCTGTATCAATCCACGGACCAAGCGGACAAAAAGTGTCAAAACCTTTTGCGCGTGTCCATTGTCCATCTCTTGATTGCAAATCGCGCGCGGTTACATCATTACCAATTGTGTAGCCGAAAATTACTTCACTCGCTCTCTCGCGAGGAACATCTTTGCAAATTCGGCCGATCACAATTGCTAACTCTGCTTCGTGATCTACTCGCTCAGACATCCATGGCCAATGAATAACATCGCCAGGACCAGCTACTGAAGTATTTGGCTTCAAAAAGATAATTGGTTCTGCCGGAACTTCTCCGCCCATCTCTTTCGCATGATCTGAGTAATTCTTACCAACGCAAACGACTTTACTTCTCGGCAAAACTGGTGCCAAAAGGCGAACATCTTCTATTGAAGTTATCTGACTGCTCTTTTGAATACCGTTAAATAAAGGATCACCTGTGATGACTGAGATAGTTTTTTCATCTTCTTCAAGAAGACCGAAAAGTGGATCGTTGCCAAGTTCGCTACCTGGCTTTGGAGTAAATCGTAAAACTCGCATAGCGATAACTTTACAGCTCTACTTCAGATTCCTGTCTCTCTAGAATCATTGAACTGATACGACGGCGACGACCGATTGGTCGTTCTGCAGTAACTTTCCAACCAGCTAAATTAAATGTAGATCCAGGAATCGGCACGCGACCTAAAACTTTGGCCATAAGCCCACCAATAGTATCGACGCCTTCTACTAATTGCTCACCAAGTTCGATTTCGAGTTCAGAAGCCAAATCTTCAACGTGCACCTTTGCCTGAACTCTTAACTTGTCATCGGAAAGCCAAACAAATTGCTCTTCTTCATCGTCGTATTCATCAGCAATTTCACCGACAATTTCTTCAATAATGTCTTCAATAGTAATAATGCCCGCGGTGCCGCCATATTCATCAACGACTATCGCTAAATGGATTTGATTGCGCTGCATATCTTTTAATAACTCTGCTGCTGATTTGTTTTCAGGTACAAAGACCACGGGGCGCATAAGTTGCTCAACTTTTTCAGTCTGCTCAGCCTCATGGTGATCATGGGCGCGTTTTGCTAAATCTTTAATGTAAGCAATGCCGACAATCTGATCGATGTTATCGCCAACAACAGGAACACGCGAATATCCAGAGCGCAGGCACAATGAGAGAGCTTGGCGAAGAGTTTTATCGTGTTCGATCCAGACCATCTCAGTTCTAGGGACCATGAGTTCGCGAACTAGAGTGTCCCCCAATTCGAAAACTGAGTGAATCATTTCATGTTCATCTTCTTCTACAAGTCCACGTTCGTGAGCTTGATCAACTAACTCGCGAAGCTCTTCTTCGTTCTTGAAAATGTTTGTTTTAAAGCGCTGTCCAGGGGTTAGCGCATTCGCGATACCCACAATCAATTTCGAAAATGGTCGGTAGAAAATCGCTGAAAAGCCCGAAATGAATGCGACCAGTGCAATTAGAAAGTAAGTCACTTTACGACCTTTCGTACTAACTCTTCTTGCAGGGTAAACATGACTTTCTCTTCATCTAATTCTTGATGGTCGTAACCCAATAGATGTAACAAACCATGCGCTGCTAGTATTTTTATTTCATGCTCGAAAGAGTGTCCAACTTTCTCAGCTTGCGATCTGGCAAATCGCGGAGAAATCACGATATCGCCAAGAATTCCTGGTTCTGGATCATTAGGGCGTAACTCATCCATTGGAAAACTCATAACATCTGTAGATCCAGGAAGGTCCATCCATTTGATGTGCAACTCTTCCATTTCGCGATCGTCAATGAATGCCACTGTTAAATCACAGTCCGGATGTAATCCAAGCTCTTTAATTGAATTTTGCATAAGTGCAAGAACTTCCGCTTCAGGGGCCAGTTCTCCTGAGCGATTTTCAATTTCGATCATCGTAAGTGACGAGTCTGCGAAATATTCTTTTCGCGATTCTCGGAATTAACTTCAAACTTCTCATAAGCGCTTACGATGTCGCTGATTAGTCGATGGCGGACCACATCTTCAGCGGTTAAATCCATAAAGCAAATGTCATCAACGCCATCCAGAATCTTTCTGATTGTGGCTAATCCGGAATTCTTTCCGCCCGGTAGGTCTACTTGGGTGACATCCCCTGTTATCACCATCTTTGAGCCAAACCCAAGACGAGTTAGAAACATTTTCATCTGCTCAGGTGTGGTGTTCTGTGCTTCATCAAGAATAATAAATGAATCATTTAAAGTGCGACCGCGCATGTATGCAAGTGGCGCTACTTCAATTACGCCAGATTGCATTAACTTAGGAATTGCATCTTGATCTATCATGTCATGAAGCGCATCAAATAATGGGCGTAGGTATGGATCGATTTTTTCCGTAAGCGTTCCTGGAAGAAAACCTAAATGCTCACCAGCTTCAACTGCTGGACGAGTAAGAATAATTCGATTAATTTCGCGAGCTTGAAGCGCAGCAACTGCTTTCGCCATAGCTAAATATGTTTTACCGGTACCTGCTGGACCAATTCCAAATGTAATTGTGTTCTCGGCAATTGCCTCAACATATGCCTTCTGATTTGCAGTCTTTGGTCTAATGGTTCGGCCGCGATTACTGACAATATTTAAAGATAAAACTTCCGCAGGATGCTTCTGCGGATGCGATTTAAGCATTCCGATAGATCGCTTAATTACTTCTGGATTAATATCTTGCCCTGAACGAAGCACTACAAGAAGTTCGGTAATTAATTGTTCAACTCGATCACACTCTTCGACATCTCCACGAAGTGCGATTTCATTGCCTCGAACTGTGAGAGAAACATTTGGAAAAGCTGATTCTATTTCTCGAAGATTCTTATCGGCTGGGCCAACAAGTGCGACCATTGGAATGGCGGTCGGTACCGTTATGAGAGTTCGTTCCATGTAGGTTGAATCTTAGCCAGGTGGCCAAGCGAAATCACGTCCGCCAAGAAGGTGCATGTGAGCGTGAAACACTGACTGCCCAACCGCTTCCCCAGTATTAAAAACCGTGCGATAGCCAGGAAGTTCTCTATCGACAGCTATCTGTTTTGCGGCCTTTAAAAGTGATGCCGAAATGACTGCGCTAGCTTCGGCCATTGCCGCCGCATTTTCTACATGCAGAGTTGGAATTAAAAGTACGTGTGTTGGAGCTTGTGGGTTTAAATCGTTAAAGGCGACCACGTTATCATCGCGATAAACGATCTCAGTAGGGATTTCACCTTCGATGATTCTGCAGAAGATGCAATTCATATCTAGCGCCATGAAATTACCATACCCGCATTAATGCGCTAACTGCGCTAACTGCTGCAATTCCTGCATGTGCTGAACGTAGAACTGGGCGGCCCAGTTTTATCACTTTAGCTCCAGCTGCTTCAAACGCTGCCAACTCATCATTTGTAAGTCCGCCTTCTGGTCCAATTACAATCAAAGTATTTGCCGCAGGTTTTACTAAATCTGAAACTTTAGTAGCTGCTGATTCATGGCAAACTAACAATTGATCAAACTCTCGAAATAAACCTACAGCTTTTTCAGTATCTAGCTTTGGAGAAACTTTAGGTATGTGGAAGCGACGACTCTGCTTGCTCGCTTCAATTGATGCCACTTCCCACTTATCGCTATCTTTTCCAATTGCACGAGCAGATTGCCATGGATATATAGCATCCACACCGGCGGCAGTTAGTAACTCAACTGTCTCTTTCGCTCGATCGCTCTTAGGAAGCGCCTGCAACACAGAGATGCTTTGGCTAGATTTTTCTTCATAGCCTTTTTCGAGAACCTTCAATTCAACGCTCTTCTTTGAGATAGAAAGTATTGAGCATTTAGCCCAATTACCATTTCCATCAGAGACTAGGAGTTCTTCTCCAGAATTCATCCTTAGAACACGTTCAGCATGATGAGCATTATCGCCAGTTAATTCGGGTGAGTTGATATCTTCAACAAAGAAAAGTTGGAGCATCAGAATCTAAATGCTCCGCGTAATTTATTTAGAATTGAGCCGTCATCTTCTTTAACTACAGCGGAATTACCATCTTCGCCGCGAAGTTGCGCAAACTTCTTGATTAGCTCTTCTTGTTCGCGATTTAGTTTAGTTGGCGTTAAGACTTCTAGATGAACAATTAATTCCCCACGTCCGGAACCACGAAGTCTCGTCATGCCTTTACCTTTTAGCGGAATTTGCGCGCCAGATTGGGTTCCGGCTTTTATCTCCACTTCAATTTCGCCATCTAATGTCATTACTTTGGTTTTGGTTCCCAATGTCGCTGCGCTAAATGGAATTGTTAACGCTAAATGTAAGGTATCGCCATCGCGGACTAGGTAATCATGTTCGTTTTGAATAATTTCAACATAAAGATCACCTGCAGGTCCGCCGCCAGGACCTACTTCGCCGCGACCTGCTAATTGAATTCGGTTGCCAGTTTCAACACCGCCTGGGATTTTCACATTAATTGTTTGTCGAGATCTAACACGACCATCACCATGACATTCGCGGCATGGTGAGGTGATTGTGGTTCCGAAACCTTGGCAGGCAGCACATGGACGAGATGTCATTACTTGGCCAAGAATTGATCGAGTTACTTGTTGAGTTTCTCCTCGACCTTTACAAATTCCACAGGTAGTTGGAGAAGTTCCATCCTGGCAACCACTGCCTGAACATTTTTCGCAACGAACTGCACTTTCAACTGTGAGCTCACGCTCCACACCAAAGCAAGCTTCTTCAAGGGAAACTTCAACTCGAATCAATGCATCTTGACCTGCGCGAGCACGTGATCTTGGGCCGCGAGATTGAGCGCCTTGTCCAAAGAATGCTGACATGATGTCATCGAATCCGAATCCACCATTAAATCCACCAGCGCTTCCACCGAATGGATTACCGCCCATGTCGTACTGACGTCGCTTTGAATCATCGCTTAACACATCGTAAGCCGCAGTAACTTCCTTAAATTTATCTTGAACTGTAGGGTCAGGATTGATATCCGGATGTAATTCGCGAGCTAATTTGCGATACGCGCGTTTAATTTCGTCCGCAGTTGCATCACGCGAAACGCCAAGCGTCTCGTATAAATCAGCCATTTATGCATTCTCCTGAAGATATCTGCTTACGTAATTAGCTACTGCGCTAACTGCCGCCATTGAACTTGCGTAATCCATTCGCGTTGGGCCGATAACTCCCAAAGCACCGACCTCACCATACCCGACTGAAATTACGGAAGTTTCCTTCAAGTTCTCCTCAGATTGTTCGCTTCCGATTCGAACTTGAACGCCATTAGAGGCGCCACCTAATAAACGCAAAAGAACCACTTGTTCTTCCAGCGCTTCAAGAATTGGATGTATTTGTGCCGAGAAATCCTGGCGGAATCTAGTTAAGTTTGCAGTACCTGCAAGCACTACCTTCTCTTCAGGCTTCTCAAGGGCCATCTCAATAAGTGTAGAAATAATCACGGCCATGTTTCGGCGATCTGATTGGCTCAGTGAATCCATTAATGTGCTTAATCTATCGGCTACATCAGGCAATCTTTGGCTGGCAATTGAATTATTTAATTTGATGCGCATTGAATTCAAGAATTCATCTTCAACTTCTGTAGCTAACTCAATCACTCTTTGTTCTACGCGTCCGGTATCTGTAATTAAAATTAACATAGCACGCATTGGATTTAGTAGAACTAATTCAACGTGACGGACTCGAGATTTAACCAACGAGGGATATTGGACCACTGCCACTTGCTTTGTTACATCTGCAAGCAGCTTTACGGTTCTCATCACAACATCATCTAGATCTAATGCGCCTTCTAGAAATGTTTCGATTGCGCGGCGTTCAGGTACAGAAAGCGGTTTTACTGTTGCCAACTGATCAACGAACATTCGATAACCAAGATCAGTTGGAATACGACCAGCGGATGTATGAGGTTGAGTGATTAGTCCTTCTTCTTCAAGGACCACCATTTCATTACGAATTGTTGCCGGAGAGACACCTAAGTTATGGTTTTCTGCCAAAGCTTTTGAGCCAACCGGTTCTTGAGTAGCAACATACTCATCAACGATTGCGCGAAGAATTTCTAGGCGTCTGCTCATGGTTGTCAGATTTTAAGCCATAATCAATTCGCGGACGATTCGGTCTGCAATCAAGCGTCCACTAGGGGTTAGCACGAAGCGATTCTCAACCAGTTCAATTTCTTCCTTGAATCTCTCCAGAACTGCCGCTTGGGGCGAAGTCAGATCGCTTGCTAGTAGTCCATCGCGCAATCGAATCTGCAACATTATCGATTCATCTTGTTTCTGCGCATCAGTTAGATTCTCACGATCCTGCATCGGTGATTCGAACTTAGCCAATGCTTCCTGATATTTGCTGGGATGCTTCACATTCCACCAACGCACACCATCTATATGAGAGTGCGCACCTGGTCCAAGGCCCCACCAATTCTGATTTCGCCAATAGACCAAATTATGTTTAGCCGGGCGTCCCCAGTTGCTTAACTCATACCAAGGTAAACCTGCAGCATTCGCTAATTCATCAACTCTTAAATACATCTGAGCCATTAGATCATCGTCAGGTTTATTTATTTCACCGCGCTTAATTTTTGCAGATAGTTTGGTACCGTCTTCAACGATTAAGGCATATGCAGATAAATGATCCACACCATACGAAAGTGCAGTTTTAACAGTGCTCTCCCACTGTTCAAGAGTTTCACCAGGTGTGCCATAAATTAAATCTAAACTAACATTTTCAAATCCTGCCTTACGGGCATTTTCAACGGATTTAGAAACATTCTCAGGATTATGGGTTCGATCAAGTACTCTAAGAACTGAAGAATTTGCCGATTGCATTCCCATTGAAATGCGATTGATTCCAATTGCTCGATATTCTTCAAGTGATTGCAGAGTTAAAGTATCTGGATTGCACTCCATCGTTACTTCTACGTTTGGAGCAAATTCCCATCGTTGCTTAAGTAGTTCTATTACTCGGCCTAGCTCTTTAGCAGGCATTAATGAAGGTGTACCACCACCGAAGAAAATTGTAGGAATTGTGGTGGAGTGATTTCTGGATGCAAAAGTTACTTCTGCAATTAATGAATCGACAAAGCCTTGAGAAACGGTTTCTAATGTGCCACCTTCGCGAAGTTCTGCAGGTGTGTAGGTATTGAAATCACAATAACCACATCGTTTTACGCAGTATGGGATATGCACGTAGAACGAAAGATTAGACATTTTGATCTGCCTATTTGTCTCTAGCTGCTTTGACCTTTTCAATGTCAGCATCAGTTGCAAGCGCAGCCACGAATGCTTCTTGAGGTACTTCTACGCGGCCGACCATCTTCATGCGCTTCTTACCTTCCTTCTGCTTCTCCAGAAGTTTGCGCTTACGGGTGATATCACCGCCGTAGCACTTAGCCAAAACATCTTTGCGGATCGCACGGATATTTTCGCGAGCAATAATTTTCGCACCAATCGCAGCTTGAATCGGAACTTCGAATTGCTGCCTTGGAATAAGTTCGCGTAACTTCTGAGTCATCATCACGCCGTATGCATAAGCTTTATCGCGGTGAACAATTGCACTAAACGCATCGACGGTTTCAGCATTAAGAAGAATATCGACCTTAACCAAATTTCCAGGCGCATTGCCTTTATCTTCGTAATCTAATGAGGCATAACCTTTGGTACGCGATTTCAATTGGTCGAAGAAGTCAAAAACAATTTCTGCAAGGGGCAAGTCATATCGAATCTCAACGCGATCTTCAGATAAATAATCCATACCAAGCAAAGTTCCGCGACGATCTTGGCAAAGTTCCATGATTGTGCCGATATATTCGCTTGGAGCCAAAATTGTTGCTTTAACAATTGGTTCTTGAACTTCTGAAACTTTACCGTTAGGAAATTCAGAAGGATTGGTAACAGTTAATTTCTTACCATCTTCCAAAGTAACTTCATAAACTACGTTTGGAGCAGTGGAAATCAGATTTAACCCAGCTTCGCGTTCAAGTCGCTCGCGAACAATTTCCATGTGCAAAAGGCCGAGGAAGCCGCAACGAAATCCAAATCCAAGCGCCGCAGAGCTCTCTGGTTCATAAACT
>CAZUOG010000018.1:8974-16196 GCA_964622225.1 uncultured Actinomycetes bacterium
AAGCGCCGCAGAGCTTTCTGGTTCATAAACTAAAGCAGCGTCATTTAATTGCAACTTATCAAGTGCTTCGCGAAGCATTGGAAACTCAGCGCCATCGATTGGAAATAGACCTGAGAAAACCATTGGCTTTGGATCTTTATATCCAGCCAGCGGTTCCTTTGCCGGCTTTTGATAAAGAGTTACCGTATCGCCAACACGTGATTGCCGAACATCTTTTACGCCAGTAATTAAATAACCTACTTCACCCACGCCTAGGCCTTGAGAAGCAATTGGTTCTGGCGAAATTGCACCAATTTCCAGCAATTCGTGGCGAGCGCCAGTTGAAATCATTTGAATCTGATCGCGTGGTGAGAGCTTTCCATCTATTACGCGAATGTAAGTAACTACGCCACGGTAAACGTCATAAACAGAATCGAAAATTAATGCTCGTGTAGGTGCATCTTTCTTGCCAACTGGCGCTGGAATTTGATCAACAATTTCATCAAGTAGCTCTTCAACGCCCATTCCAGTTTTACCTGAAACTCGAAGTACATCTTCTGGCTGGCAACCAATTAACTTTGCAAGTTCTGCCGCAAACTTATCTGGTTGCGCTGCAGGTAAATCGATTTTATTTAGTACCGGAATAATCTGAAGATTGTTCTCCATAGCAAGATAGAGATTTGCCAGAGTTTGCGCTTCGATACCTTGAGCACAATCGACTAATAAAATTGCGCCTTCACAAGCTGCAAGCGAGCGCGAGACTTCGTAAGTAAAGTCAACGTGACCCGGGGTATCAATCATGTTAAGGATGTATTCCTTGCCATCTCGACCAGATTTCCAAGGCAAACGAACCGCTTGAGATTTAATCGTGATTCCACGTTCGCGTTCAATATCCATGCGATCTAAATATTGCGCACGCATTTGGCGTGGATCTACGACTTCAGTAATTTGAAGCATGCGATCGGCAAGCGTTGATTTACCGTGATCAATATGCGCGATGATGCAGAAATTTCTTATCTGCGCAGGATCAGTAGCAGCAGGCTGTGGCGCCTTACTTAATGGGATTGCCGGCATGGCTTAAGCCAGTGATTTAACTATTTGAAAAATTACTTCTTAGCTGCAGCGGTCTTAGCCATTGCAGACTTCTTATTAGCTGCGTTGTTGCGGTGTATAACACCCTTTGCAACTGCAACATCTAGTAGACGTGATGCGCTACGTAGTTCAGCTTGAACCTTTGTTGAGTCACCTGAAGCAACTGCATCGCGGAACTTACGGATTGCGCTCTTAAGACCTGATGAGACCGCCTTGTTACGCTGACGAGCCTTTTCATTGGTCTTGATTCGCTTAACCTGCGACTTAATGTTTGCCACTTGTGTAACTCCTGTTTTTAATAATTCTTTTTATTGCTTCTTTTTTGCTATTGATTGCCGCCCGGAAGCGGACAGGTCGCAAAGGTTACCAGCGCCCCATAGATGGGCTCAAATCCTGATAATTCGCCTAATTAGCCCCTAAACGCGCAGCACAAATCTTGGAAAGCGCCTGCTCCAATGCGTAAATCGGGTCGCTCGCCCCACCTTTTACTTGGGCATCGCATTTGGCGATCGCTTCAACTGCCGTGGTCAACGTGTTGGCATTCCATCCATTTAATTGGCGGCGCGCTTTATCGATCTGCCATGGAGCCATTCCTAACTCCCCTGCCAATTCAAATGATTTCTGTGATCGATTGATCCCAGAAACTTTCGCGACTCCCCTTAGAGATGAAGCAATTGCTGAGGTAATCATCACTGGATCAGTCCCAGTTGAAATTGCGTGGCGGAGCGTAATTAGAGATTCCGCAAAGTTTCCATCCATTACTTTATCGGCCACATCAAAACCTGTGGTTTCGATTTTTCCTTGATGATATTTATTTACATGTGACTCATCAATTATTCCAGCAGGCGTATCAGCAGCTAGTTGTGAAACCGCTGCGCTTAATTCACGCAAGTCGGTACCGGTTGCATTTACAAGTGCGCTGATTGCTGCTGAAGATGCTTTACGCCCTGAATCAATGAAGAGATTCTTCACAAACTCTTCCTTTTCGGACTCTTTCTTTAATGGATCACAAGCAATTAATTCAGGCTTTGCTTTCTTGATTTGATCAAGCAAAGCTTTACCTTTGATGCCGCCTTTATGAACCAACACCAAAGTAAGCGTTGGATCAGTTGAATCTAAATAACGGGTAATTTCGATTTTGGCCTCTTCGGCTAAATCTTGTAAATCTCTTAAGATTAGTGCGCGACGTTCTGAGAATAATGAAGGCGAAAGCGCATCAGAAATTTCACCTACAGAAACATCCCCTGCAAATAACGTTGTTATTTCAGCGTTCTCAGATTTTAGCTCCGCCATTATTTTGGAAAGTGCGCGATCTGCAAGCGCGGCTTCAGAGCCAAGTAAGAGATAAATATCTTTCACGTTTACCCTCCAAACCGCCACAGAACCGGCATTCCGAATGCGCCGACCTTACTAGATGAAATGCTCCCTGTAATCGGGTCTATCGCAACGGCGCCATCTTTATCTGTTCGAAGCACATGTCTAAATAACTTAACGGTGCTATCGGCTGGATGGCCATACTTGTTCCCTTTGCCCACGCTAATGATTGCAACTTCCGGGTCCGCTAAAGCGTTAAAAGTTAAATCTTGATATTTAGATCCATGATGTGCCACTTTTAAATATTTAACTTTAGGCGGCCTAATCAAACTCTGCACATCTGGTTCGGCATCCCCTGTAGCCAGCAAGGTGTAATTAGGCGCTGTAATTAACGCAACGATGCTGGTGTTATTAATTGCACTGCCCTCTGCACCTTGCTCTACGAATTGATGTTCAAAACCATCTGGCCAAAGAATTTGTAATTTCAAATTGCCTACTTTTAGCACTTGGCCTCTTAAAGCATGGCTTAAGACTGTTCCGACTTTACGACCTGCAACGGCGCCACTTAGCCCACCAATGTGATCTGCATGAGGGTGAGTAAGAATTATCAGAGGCAATTTCTTGATGGATAAATCCTTTAAACACTGATTTATCAATTTTGGTTCCGGGCCAGTGTCTATTAAGAGCGCTTCATGTGGAGCTGTTTTCAATACCAACGCATCGCCCTGCCCCACATCACAATTTGCGATTTGCCAATCATTATTTGGCCATCGCTGTAGATAAGTCAGCAGAAGAAGAATTGGCAAAATTAAAATCAAATAATTTCTGCCAAAATAAATTATTAAACCCAGGACAATAATTATCACGGCGCTTTTAAGATGAATCACCGGAAAGCTCGCGGCACGATAAGCAATTCTGGTAATTAACCTCGCGGGTATCTTGGCGATTCCAATAAATAAAGGCGCTACCGGAGGCAACATGGCTGCGATAAAACCCAATATGGTCACTGGGGCTACCAACGGGGCCGCCAGCACATTTGCCATTATCGATGAAACCGATAAATAACCACTCAGAGCGACAATGATTGGAGAGCAGAGAATTGTCGCTGCAATTGGCTCTGCAATCACTTTTGGCAATTTAAGTTTTGGGGCAATTAAAAGTAAACCCGCTGTTGCCAACACTGAAAGTGCGAAACCTGGGTCTCTAGATTGCCAAGGATCTGCAAGCACTACTACCGCCATCGCAAAGCCCAGTGATGGAATGGAGTCACTTCGTTCTCTATGTGATTTAGCGAAAATTACTACCGCTGCCATTGCCGCCGCTCTTAACACAGATGGCGAAGGACGGACTAAACCAATAAATGCAATCAGAGCTAAAGAAGTTGCAAACAATCGCATTCGGATTCTTTTTATAAGAAATTGCATTAACCAAAGCAGAAATGAACTAATGATTGCAAAGTTTGCGCCACTCACTGCAGTTAAATGGGTAAGGCCAGATCTGCGCATTGCATCACTAAATTCTTGGCTCTGAAGCGAGGTATCACCCAGAACCATTCCAGGAATTAAAGGTTCGTCTTTAGAAGCTTTTCTTAAGCCGGCTCGAATTGCTCCAAGTTTACTTTGCCACCAATTGGCATCTTTAATTGGTTGCAACTTCTTCCAAGTTATAAAGAGCGCAGCGACTCTTGGTTCATTGCTTTTAAGAATCTTTCCAGTTGCAATAAATCTTGTTGAAGGTAATAGCTCATCGCCAAAGCCAATTACTCTAACCGGCACTCCCCGCGCTTTGGCTATAAAACTGATTTTGCCGTTCTTGATCTGTTTTGGATCAGTGCTTACAGAAAAGTTGAAAGTTTTGGTTTGACCTATAAGTTTATGAATTTCAGAATTCTCAAGGGAAACTTGCCTAAAACTCATCACGCTTGCGCCAACTAAAATGGCAAGCAGTACGACCGCAGATTTTTTGCGCAAAAAGACCGCTAGCGCACCTGCGATAAGGCAGATGCGCCAGGGCGCTATCCAACTCTGCATCAGCGCACCGATCCATACTGATGCGCCGATTAGAGCTAGACGCGAATCTTGGACTTGAACTTCTCTAATGTTGAAGCGCCAATTCCTTGAACTTTTTTCAGGTCATCAATTGATTGAAAAGAGCCATTTACTTTGCGATATTCAACGATTCGACTGGCAATCACAGGGCCAATTCCAGGCAATTTATCTAGCTCTTTAGCAGTTGCCCTATTGATATTGATAATTCCGGTCACTGATGAATTCTTACGTGAAGTACTTATTCCAGTAGATTTTCGATCAATATAGATCTGTTCGCCATCTTTGATCATCCGAGCTTGATTAATATAAGAAAGATCTGCACTTGCCTTTGCGCCACCAGCTGCTTTTATTGCATCAGTCACGCGCGAATTAATTGGTAACTCATATACGCCAGGTGCTTTTACCTCACCTTCCATGTCGATCACCAACATTGGTGGCGCAACTATTGAAGTTACAACCGGCGTGATTGCATCTGCTTTATGTGGTTTGAAAATATAGAAGCCGCTAATTGCTACGGCCAAAAGCGCAACGCCAGCAAGTGCGCGACGTTGACTTTGCGTGAAATTAATATCGCGCCACCATAATCGCAGCGCATCAATACTCTTTGTTTGCATGGCCAAATAGAACCAATAGGTTCTTGTGGATTGTGCGGAGTTTTAATTAATTGGGGATAACTATGTTTACTAACTTAGGCGCTCGAGAAATCACCTTTACTGGCGTAGACCCACCTAAAGCCGCAACAATTGTTGGATTTGCCAGCGCGAGAGCTTCAAGATCTGCATCTGAAATATCTGGAGTTACTTCAATACGCTCTTTAATCTTGCCGTTAATCTGCAGTACAGAAGTTACTGAATCTGCCACTAATAACGATTCATCAACAGTTGGCCAGCCAGCAAGCGCCACAGTCGGTTTGTGACCTAAGCGCTCCCACATCTCTTCTGCAGTAAATGGCGCAACAAGTGACAACATAATTGCGATAGCTTCAACTGCTTCACGAACTGCAGGATCTGCTGGACCGCAACCAGAATCAATTGCTTTACGAGCGGCATTTACCAATTCCATAACACGAGCAATTGCAACGTTGAAGCGGAATGATTCGACTGCAAATGCAGCATCGTGAAGGGATTTATGCGTAGCTCTGCGAAGTTCGACGTTTCCTTTAGTGAAATCAACGCCAGGTGCGCTCGTTACATCGCCTGATAAACGCCAGGCGCGAGATAAGAATTTAACTGAACCTGAAGGTGAAACTTCAGCCCAATCAACATCATCCTCTGGCGGACCAGCAAATACCATTGTTAAACTAATTGCATCAACCCCGTGGTTTTGTAATTCATCAGAGAGGCGAACTAAGTTGCCGCGAGATTTAGACATCGCAGAACCATCCATCACCACCATGCCTTGATTTAACAGACGTGTGAATGGTTCATTAAATTTAACCATTCCCATGTCAAATAATACTTTTGTAAAGAAGCGGCTATAAAGAAGGTGCAAGATTGCATGTGTTACGCCGCCAACATATTGATCAACAGGTAACCATTCTTCAATTATTTTAGGATCGAATGGAGCTTCTGCATTTGTTGGATCTGGATAACGTAGGTAATACCAAGATGAATCTACGAAAGTATCCATAGTGTCAGCATCGCGCTTTGCTGGCGCACTGCACTTAGGGCATGAAACATTTACCCAATCTTCAGCTGCGCCAAGTGGTGATGAACCCTTTGGCTTTAAATCTAAACCAGTTGCTGCTGGTAACTTCACTGGAAGTTGATCAAGTGGAACTGGAACTTCGCCGCAACTTGGGCAATGAATAATCGGAATTGGTGTGCCCCAGTAACGCTGACGAGAGATCAGCCAGTCACGTAAACGATAATTATTTGAAGCATTCGCTAATTTCTTCTCTTCTAAAATCGAAATAATTTTTGTAATCGCATCGGCTTTATTCAAACCGTTCTGCTCGAGCGCCGTCGCCACCACGCCGTCGCCACCAGTTGCAATGCCCGTTGAGTTTGGATCTTCTTCTCCGGTTTCGACAACCACGCGAACCGGCAAATTCATGGCTTTCGCAAAATCTAAATCTCGTTGATCATGCGCCGGAACCGCCATGATTGCGCCAGTGCCGTAGTCAGCCAACACATAATCAGATGCCCAAATAGGTAATTTCTCGCCATTTACTGGGTTGATTGCATAACGCTGCAAGAAAACACCAGTCTTTGGGCGGTCCGTCGCTAACCGCTCAATATCTGATGCGGCGCGAACTTTTTCTAAGTAAGTTTCAAATTCAGCTTTTGCTGGTGATGATCCAGCAAGTTCTGCAGCAAGCTCTGAGTCAGCGGCAACCACCATAAATGTTGCACCGTACAAAGTATCTGGACGAGTTGTATAAATTGATATTGGCTCAGTACGACCTTCAATTTCGAAAGTTACGTTTGCACCGGATGAGCGGCCAATCCAGTTGCGCTGCATTAACAGCACCTTATCTGGCCACTTACCTTCTAATTGCTGCATGTCATCTAATAGACGATCTGCATAATCAGTAATCTTGAAATACCACTGATTTAATTTCTTTTTAGTGACTGGGTTATCGCAACGTTCGCATAAACCTGCAACAACTTGTTCGTTTGCTAAAACGGTTTGGCAATCTGGACACCAATTAACTGCAGAATCTTTGCGATATGCAAGACCGCGTTCGTACATCTTTAAAAATAACCATTGATTCCATTTGTAATATTCAGGGTCGCAGGTATTGAAAACTCGATCCCAATCAAATGAACATGCATAACGGCGCATTG
>CAZUOG010000019.1:0-15762 GCA_964622225.1 uncultured Actinomycetes bacterium
ATTTTGTGACAATTATTGAAGTGCGTGTCGCAAATAGTTTTTTTAAATTTTTAAATAATTTGTGGTTACCAGTGAAAAATCGGAAAAAAAATTCCAAAAATCAGATTTTCTATAAATTTTTACTGATTTTTACCGAATTTTTCGGATTTCCCTTTCCTTAAGAGCAAATTCATTGGTTTCGACATCATATTTGCGAAATGTTGGCAGCAAACTGGCCAGTAGCGCGACAAAAATGACGCAGATTAGCCCTCCAGAAGTTACCGAAATCGATAATGAAGTAGCAGAAGCAACCATCGCTGCTCTTAATTGCCCGGTCAGTGGCCCGACAGAATATGAAAGTAATTCAATACCGGCCAATCGACCTCGCAGTTCATCTGGAATTGTCTGATTCCAGATAGCCGATCTGAAGAGTGCAGAGACCATGTCAGATGCACCGGCTGCTGCCAGAAAGAAGAGAACTAACCAGACTGAATGGACGACTCCACTTAAAGCAATTGCTAAGCCCCACCCAATTGCTGCCCATGTAACTGCTCGACCATGCCATCTGTAATTTGCAGACCATCCTGATGTCAAAGTAATAATGATCGAACCAACTGTGCCGGCGGCATAGAAGAGACCGAGCGACCATTTGGCATCTAACTGATCTGCCCAAAATGGGAAGAGTGCATTTGGCATAGCGAAGAACATCGCAGCTAAGTCAATTAAATATGTTCCTAATAAATCTTTGCGACTGAAGGCGTAGCGAACCCCTTCAAAAAGCGCGGAAATAGCTGGTTTTTCAGACTTTTCGGTAACAGGAATGTTTTTAACGCGCCACAGAAAATAAAGTGAAATTAAATATGTGATCGCATCAATGAAGAATCCAACTGATGTTGAATAAGTTGCAATTACCAAGCCGCCAACTGCTGGACCGAGAATTACTCCCAATTGCCATCGCAAACTCATCAAAGCATTGGCAGCTGGTAGGTCATCGTGGCCCACAAGTCGAGGCAAGATAGCCCCAGCACTCGGTCTTTGGATTCCATCGACCGCCGAGAAGAGCGCCGCGATGACATAAATGAAAATTAATTTTGGAGATTCGAGCAATGAATTGCCGAGTAGACCAAGAACCAAGATCAGGGCGCTAGCCTCTGAGAACCAGATTAATTTCTTTCGGTCATAGCGATCGGCCAGAACCCCGCCATAAAGTCCGAAAACTATTAATGGAATTAATTCGACCGCACCGATTGCACCAACCGCCAGATATGAGTTGGTCAGCTCCTTAATTTGATAGGGAAGGGCGACCATGGTGATCATCGAGCCGAAAAATGAAATCAGCCCAGATAACCAGAGCCTGCGGAAATCGGGATACTTTTTTAAAGGCGTTATATCGATGGTGAAGCGGCGCACAGGGTTGAGATTACTTAAAAGTTTGGCCATCTGACGGAAATTCGCCAGATTGAACTTCCTTTGCAAACTCTTGAGCCCCACTTAATAGTTCAGAGCGAAGATTTCGATATGCCTTCGCCAGCTTCGGAGGGTTTTTAGTTAATCCAAAAGCATCGGTCCAAACCAAAACTTGGGCATCGGTGCCATTTCCAGCGCCAATTCCGATTGTTGGAATTGAAAGCTCTTTGGTAATTCTGATTGCTAAATCTGCAGGGACCATTTCAAGAACAATTGCAAAAGCACCAGCTGCTTCAATTTCCTTTGCTGCAGCAATAAGTGCCTCAGGATTTTCGCGGCCTTGGACTTTAAAGCCACCTAATTGATGAACACTTTGTGGGGTAAGTCCGATATGACCCATGACTGGAATCCCACTAGAAACTAGCTTCTTTATTGCTTCAACATGAGCGCCTTCAAGTTTGACTGCATGAGCGCCAGCTTCTTTGAAAAATCGAATTGAAGTAGCAAGAGCTTGATCTGCGCCAGATTCATAAGAACCAAATGGAAGATCAGCCACAACTAACGCTTGCTTAACTGATTTAGCCACAGCGCGAGTAAGCGGAAGTAATTCATCGACGGTAACTGGAATGGTGTTCTCTTCCCCGAAGAAGTTATTGCCAGCTGAGTCCCCAACTAATAAGACAGGAATGCCTGCTTCATCGAAAATCTCAGCAGTCATCATTTCGTAAGAGGTGAGCATCGCCCATTTTTGGCCACGACTTTTAAGGTCGGCCAAATCTTTAATAGTTGTCATGCGTAAATGGTCCTCCCTAGATGCAACGGAAGTTGTCACCTGGTAGTAAAAGGATATCCTTGAATTATGAGCACCGGCAATTTGCGCATTGTATTAGCCCAGGTCAATCCGACCGTGGGCGATATTGATGCCAACGCCGATTTAATAGTTACTCAAGCAGCGCTTGCACATAAAGCTGGCGCCCAACTTATGGTATTCCCAGAGATGGTGCTGACTGGATACCCAGTTGAAGACTTAGCGCTCCGTCAATCTTTTCGAAATGCCAGCCGCATCGCGATTTCAGAGCTCGCCAAGCGAGTAGCCAATAGTGGCTTTGGCAATTTAGTCATGGTCGTTGGTTATTTGGATCAGATTGATGGAGCCACTGACAAATTGGGTCAACCTGTAGGCGCCCCACAAAATGCAGTAGCTGTAATTCATAACGGTGAAATCAAAGCTAGGTATATAAAGCATCACCTTCCTAATTACGGCGTCTTTGATGAGTTCCGAAATTTCGTACCGGGAGAGAAGTCCGTTGTCGTCCGAGTAAATGGAATAGATATTGGACTGGCTATTTGTGAGGATATTTGGCAGAACCGTGGACCAGTTGCAGAACTTGCGGATAGAAAAGTTGGTTTGGTTGTGGTACCAAATGGTTCGCCATATGAGCGAAATAAAGATGATCAGCGTTTAGCGCTAGTTCAAGAGCGCGCTCGCGGTTTTGGGGCAGCTTTGGCTTACGTCAATATGACCGGCGGCCAAGACGATTTGGTATTTGATGGTGATTCAATTTTGGTGGATAGCGCTGGCGAAGTTCTGATGCGCACCAAGCAATTCGAAGATCAATTGGCAATTCACGATTTAGTTCTGCCTCTTGCCACATCCAATCCTGATGTCATCATCACGGGAGAAAATGTTGGTGTTGAAGGCACAATGCATGGCGGCATCGCGCAACGCAAAGATGATTTGGCAGAAATCTGGGAAGCTCTAAAAGCAGGGCTACGTGATTATGTAAATAAGAATGGTTTTAAATCAGTAATCCTTGGTCTATCTGGTGGAATCGATTCAGCTCTAGTTGCTTCAATTGCAGTTGATGCACTGGGCGCTGAAAATGTTTATGGTGTTGGTCTTCCAAGTAAGTATTCATCAGATCATTCGGTCTCGGACGCGGAAGAATTGGCAAAACGCACCGGCCTTAATTGGCGCATAGTTCCGATAGAGCCAATGGTTAATGAGTTTGTAAGTAACTTGGGGCTTACCGGATTGGCTGAAGAGAATGTCCAAGCTCGAGTACGTGGCACAACATTGATGGGAATTTCTAATCAAGAGGGCCATTTAGTTTTAGCAACAGGCAATAAGTCAGAGTTGGCAGTTGGTTATTCAACAATGTACGGAGATGCGGTCGGTGGCTTTGCGCCAATTAAAGATATTTATAAGACCCAAGTCTGGGAACTTGCTAGATGGCGTAACGATTTAGCAGTTTATTTTGATCAGATTCCACCGATTCCAGTAAATTCAATTGATAAAGAGCCATCTGCCGAGTTGCGTCCTGATCAAAAAGATACAGATTCACTTCCAGATTACTTATTACTTGATCAACTTTTGATTCGTTATGTAGATGGCGATGAAGGCGCCGCATCTTTGATTGCGGGCGGCTTTAGCCATGATTTGGTCAATCGCGTAATTACCTTGGTGGACCGCGCTGAATATAAGCGTCGTCAATATCCGCCCGGAACCAAAATTTCTGCTCGTGCATTCGGTAAAGATCGACGTTTGCCAGTTACTTCACGCTGGAAAGAACGCTAATAGCTTTAAACCTTTAACATGAATGAAACATACGTTTTCTAGTATGTGCGTATGACTTCCCGCCAGATTGAATTCGTAATGCGCACGGTCGAAGAGCGCAATATTCGTTTCGTACGTTTGTGGTTCACCGACGTACTTGGATTCTTAAAGTCTGTAGCAATCTCTCCGGCGGAACTTGAAGCTGCTTTCGAAGAGGGAATCGGTTTTGATGGTTCTTCAATTGAAGGCTATGCCCGTCAAACTGAATCAGATATGTTGGCAAAGCCAGATCCAAATACATTTTCTATTCTCCCTTGGCGAACCGAAGCGCCAGGCGCTGCTCGTATGTTCTGCGACATCGTGATGCCAGATGGTTCGCCATCACCTGCAGATCCACGACAAGTTTTACGTCGCACACTTTCCAATGTTTCTGATCTTGGGTTTACGGCATATGTACATCCAGAGATTGAGTTCTTCTTATTCAAAGAACCTCCATCTCCTGGAAAGAAACCAGAACCAGTTGATTACGCAGGATATTTCGACCACACTCCAAACATGATTGGCCACGATTTCCGTCGTGCTGCAATCACAATGTTGGAAGCGATGGGCGTATCTGTTGAATTTAGCCATCATGAAGGTGCACCTGGCCAACAAGAAATAGATCTTCGTTACGCAGATGCTTTATCGACTGCAGATAACATCATGACTTTCCGTCATGTTGTAAAAGAAGTTGCACTAGAGCAAGGTTTTTACGCATCATTTATGCCAAAGCCATTTACCGAATATCCAGGCTCTGCGATGCATACTCACGTTTCGCTTTTCAAAGACGATGTAAATGCTTTCTATGATGGCGGACTTCCTTACAATCTTTCAAAGACTGGCCGCTCATTCGTCGCAGGAATTTTGAAACACACACCTGAAATCACGGCAGTAACAAATCAATGGGTCAATTCATTTAAGCGGTTACATGGTGGAGGAGAAGCTCCAAACTTAATTAACTGGGGCCCTTCAAATCGCCGATCTTTAATTCAGATTCCAAGCTTCAAACCTCATAAAGAGAACTCAACTCGAATTGAATTCCGTGCGCCAGATTCGGCATGTAATCCATATCTTGCATATGCCGTGATGTTAGCTGCGGGTATAGATGGCGTTAAGAATGAATTGGAGTTGCCAGATAACTATCCAGCGCAAGAAATGCCACAAAATCTCAATGAAGCAACTGCAATCATGGAGAAGAGCCAATTGGTTCAAGAAACCTTAGGTGAGCATGTATTTGATTATGTGCTTCGCAATAAGAAGGCGGAATGGGCTGAATATGCGCGACAGGTATCAGCATTTGAACTGGATAGACATTTACCTGTCTTATAAATTAAACTATTTCCACAATGCGTGCAGTACTCCTACTTATCTGCCGTGGCGGGGCCAACTAACCGTCCTTCCCCGTCGCGGTGTGTTTTGCATTGCCGGTAAAAAATCCAACCGAGAGCAAAACAATTAAGCACAGGAGTAAGAATTGAAATGAATTTCCCAAATCAAAACCAAAGCTCAATGTCATATGGACGATACTCGTCATTCATGCCTTTGGGTCCAGAAGGTTTAACTGACCGCACTTGGCCAACCAAGCAGATCACTAAAGCGCCTAAATGGTGCAGCGTCGATTTACGCGATGGCAATCAAGCGCTGATTGACCCGATGGATACCCCGCGCAAATTAGCAATGTTTAACTTACTTGTTGCCATGGGCTACAAAGAGATTGAAGTTGGTTTCCCATCTGCATCTCAAACAGATTTTGATTTTGTTCGCAAAATTATTGAAGAGGGTTTAATCCCTGATGATGTGACAATTCAGGTTTTAACTCAATCTCGCGAACCTTTAATCAAGCGCACATATGAATCGCTTGAGGGCGTTAAGAACGCGATTGTCCACGTTTATAACTCAACCTCAACGCTGCAACGTCGTGTGGTCTTTGGTTTAGATCGAGATGGAATTAAAAAGATCGCTCAAGAAGGCGCCGAACTTTGCTTGAAAATGAAGGACACACTTCCAGGTTCGAATATCAGTTTCGAGTATTCACCTGAGTCCTACACCGGCACAGAGTTAGATTTTGCTTTAGAAGTTTGCAATGCGGTAAACGATATTTGGCAGCCATCGCCATCTTGGAAATCAATTATGAATCTTCCAGCCACAGTGGAAATGGCGACTCCGAATGTTTATGCAGATTCTATTGAATGGATGAGCCGCAATTTAGATCGCCGTGATTCCGTGGTTCTTTCATTGCACCCACACAATGATCGCGGCACCGGTGTTGCTGCAGCAGAACTTGGGTATTTAGCTGGAGCAGATCGCATCGAAGGTACATTATTTGGTAATGGTGAACGTACCGGCAACGTGTGTTTAGTAACGCTTGGTTTAAATATGTTTAGCCACGGAATTGATCCCGAGATTGATTTCTCAAATATCGATGAAATCCGTCGCACTGTTGAATATGCAAACCAATTAAAGGTGCCAGAGCGCCATCCATATGGTGGAGATTTAGTATTCACGGCATTTAGCGGCTCGCACCAAGATGCGATCAAGAAGGGCTTTGAGCATCTTGAAAAGGATGCAAAGGCTGCAGGTAAAGCTGTCGATGATTTCACTTGGGGAGTTCCTTACCTACCAATTGATCCGAAAGATATTGGTCGTTCTTATGAAGCAGTAATCCGAGTTAATAGCCAGTCTGGCAAGGGTGGCGTTGCATATCTGATGAAGAATGAACATCATTTAGATTTACCACGTCGTCTACAAATTGAATTCTCTAAAGTTATTCAAGCAAAGACAGATAACGAAGGTGGAGAAGTTTCCGCTAAAGCTCTCTGGGCTATTTTTGAAGATGAATATCTTCCAACAGAAATAGCGCCTTGGGGACGTTTGCGTTTAAAGGGCGTGTCAACAAATTCTGCACTTGGTGAAGATGTAAAGATTGAAGTTCAAATTACAGATCGCGGCGAGATGCAGAGTTTAAAGGGAACTGGCAATGGCCCAATCTCCGCATTCTGCAATGTATTAAACGAATACGGTGTAGATGTGCGTGTACTTGATTTCTCTGAACATGCGCTTTCAGCAGGCGGAGATGCAAATGCGGCTGCTTATTTAGAGTGCGCAATTGATGGTGAAGTTTTCTGGGGCGTCGGAATCGACCCAAACACCACAACCGCGTCACTAAAAGCAATCGTGTCTGCTATCAATCGCGCAATTCGCTAACTTCAACCTATAACTTAGGCGGGTGAGTCTTTACCGCGATGAAGCCATTGTGCTGCGCACCCAGAAATTGGGCGAAGCAGATCGCATCATCACTTTACTGACTCGAGAACATGGCCGAGTCCGTGGAGTGGCCAAAGGAGTTCGTCGTACTAAATCTAAATTTGGTGCACGACTTGAACCTGGTTCATATATAGATATTCAGCTTTACACCGGTCGCACTTTTGACACAGTTACTCAAGTTGAATCGATTTATAACTACGGTGAAGCGCTAACAGATGATTATTCTCGCTGGACAATTGCGGGAACCATTTTGGAAGCCGCTGAACGTTTTACTTCGCACGAACACGAACCGGCGCTGCAGGAATTTAAATTAGTAACTGGCGCCATGAAAGCGCTCGCTGAAAATAAATATGATCCATCAATGATTTTGGATGCGTATTTATTGCGCTCACTTGCAGTAGGCGGCTATGCACCATCTTTAGTTAATTGTTCAAAGTGCGATGCAACAGGGCCGCATCGTTATTTCTCTTTGGTAGGAGGCGGATCTGTTTGTGCAGATTGCCGGCCAAGTGCATCAGCAACTCCAGCGCCAGAGACGTTGAAGTTGATGTCAGATTTAATTAGCGGTGATTGGGAGAGCGCGATGGCCTCAGAACTTCGCAATCGACGAGAAGCAAATGGTTTAATTGCAGCCTACTTGCAATGGCACCTTGAAAGAGGCTTAAGAAGTTTGCAGATTGTGGAGCGCGTATGAAACATAAACAACCTGAACCACATTGGTCTGGCGCAAAACCACCTGCAATCGAAAAATCACAGATTCCAAAACATGTCGCTGTAGTCATGGATGGCAATGGTCGTTGGGCAAAAAACCGCGGACTAAAAAGAACCGAAGGACATAAGGCAGGTGAAGCCCCACTTTTCGATATGGTCGAAGGAGCCATAGAGATAGGTGTAAAAGAGTTGAGCGCTTATGCCTTCAGTACCGAAAATTGGAAGAGATCTCCTGAAGAAGTTAAGTTCTTAATGGGCTTTAATAAAGAAGTTCTGCGTAGACGTCGTGATCAAATGAATGATTTAGGCGTACGAATTCGTTGGGTTGGACAAGAGAAGAAGCTCTGGAACTCAGTAGTTGATGAGTTACTCGAAGCAGAAGAATTAACTGCAAATAACAAAGTTCTTACTTTAAATATGTGCGTGAATTACGGTGGTCGCGCAGAAATCGTGAATGCGGCCGAAAATATGGCCCGCGATTTCAAGCGTGGGAAAGTAGCAAAGTTTGACGAAAAGAGTTTCGTAAAATACTTAGAACTCCCGACTGATGTTGATTTATTTTTACGTTCTTCAGGCGAGCAAAGATTAAGTAACTTCTTACCATGGCAATCTGCTTATGCAGAGCTAGTTTTCTTTGATGTGCTCTGGCCAGATGCAGACCGCAGAACTTTGTGGAAAGCCATCGAAGAGTACGCTTCAAGAAATAGACGTTTTGGAAAAGCTTAAAATTAATGCCCTAAAGTGGCAACCACAATCCACATAACCAGCACGCCAGCACCAGTTGCAGCCAAAGTCCAACGAGATGGATGATGAGAGTGGGCTTCCGGCAAAATGTGGGATGTCGCTACGTAAATTACCATTCCCGCAAATAATGAAAGATAAATCGTTACCCAGTTGCCTTCAAAGGCAATATAAGTTCCAAAAGCTGCGCCACCAATTCGAGCTGCGGCATCAATAAACAAAATATATTTTGAACGCGCCTGCCAATGTCCTGATTTAACCAACATGGAAACAGTGTTTAAACCATCGCTAAAAGCGTGAACCAAAAGTGCAATAAAAACTGCAAAACCTAATTCGTTGCTAACTTTGAAAGATAAGCCGAGTGCTGCGCCATCTAGAAAAACGTGTCCGGCCATGGCAACTGCGCCAACACCACCGGCGATAGAGCCATGTGAATGATCGTGGCCGTATTCAGAATCGACTGGTTCGTGTCCACCAAATGAACGTTCAGAGATATGGAGCAGTAAGAATCCTGCCAAAATCGCTATGGAAACTACAGGCACTCCACCAGTTATTTGTGAATCGTGAAAAACTTCCGGCAATAAATCAAAACCAACCAAGCCAAGTAATAAACCCGCTGATAAGCCAAGCACCAAATGGAAGCGGTCTTTGGACTTAAGCGCCAGCAAGCCGCCGATTGCGGTAGATGCCACAGTAAACGCCGCGAGAATGATTGCCATTGAGTAATCATCTCATGTTAAAAGGTCGGCTAAAATTTACGCATGGTCTAGCAAGCCGCTAGTACCGCCGACAGCCAGCCGGATGGGAGATTAACATGGCCGCAGATCGTTTAGAAAATATCGTCAGCCTCGCAAAGCGTCGAGGGTTTGTATTTCCTTCATCAGAAATCTATGGCGGACTTCGCGCCTCTTGGGATTACGGCCCACTTGGTGTTGAAGTGAAAAACAATGTAAAGCGCCAATGGTGGAAGTATATGGTTCAAGGCCGTGAAGATGTTGTAGGTCTTGATTCATGTGTGATTCTGGCACGTGAAGTTTGGGAAGCATCTGGTCACGTAGCAACATTTTCAGATCCATTAACAGAGTGCACAGCTTGTCATAAGCGTTACCGCGCAGATCATTTAGAAGAAGCATTTGAAGCAAAACATAAGCGTCTGCCAAACTCATTAGAGGAAGTGAATTGCCCAGCTTGCGGAAATAAAGGCGCCTTCACAACTCCAAAGCAATTCTCCGGTTTATTAAAGACTTATCTTGGACCAGTAGAAGATGAAAGCGGACTTGCTTATCTTCGCCCAGAAACTGCGCAAGGTATTTTTATTAACTACGAACAAGTTCAGACAACTGCCCGCAAAAAGCCGCCTTTCGGAATTGGCCAAATTGGTAAATCTTTCCGAAATGAAATTACGCCTGGTAACTTTATTTTCCGTACCCGCGAATTCGAACAGATGGAAATGGAATTCTTTGTTGTTCCAGGAACCGATGAAGAGTGGCATCAATACTGGATTGATAACCGTATGTCTTGGTATACAGATTTAGGAATTAATCCAGAGCGTCTTCGCATTTACGAACATCCAAAAGAGAAGTTGTCTCACTACTCAAAGCGAACCGTTGATATTGAATATAAGTTCGAATTCTCTGGTACTGAATGGGGAGAGCTTGAAGGTATTGCTAACCGTACCGATTTCGACCTTAAAGCACATTCAGCTGCAAGTGGCAAAGATTTATCTTTCTTTGATCAAGAGAAGAACGAACGCTGGACTCCTTACGTTATTGAACCTGCTGCAGGTGTAGACCGCGCAACTCTCACATTCTTGATGGATGCTTACACCGAAGATGAAGCTCCTAATTCAAAGGGTGAAATGGAAAAGCGCGCGGTTATGAAACTTGATCATCGTCTAGCGCCTATCAAGGTTGCGGTCCTTCCACTTTCTCGTAACGCTGATTTATCTCCTAAAGCTCGTGATTTAGCAGCGCAGTTACGTAAAACTTGGACTGTTGATTTTGATGATGCTGGAGCAATTGGTCGTCGCTATCGTCGCCAAGATGAAATCGGCACACCATTCTGCATCACTGTGGATTTCGAATCACTTGATGATCATGCTGTGACAATTCGCGAACGCGACACAATGGCACAAACTCGCGTAGCAATCGATCAGGTTGAATCATGGCTAGCACCGAAGTTACTCGGCTGCTAAATCTTCCATTAAGAGACGGCAACTATCAGGTAGATCCTGCAGTTGTTTTAGCTCCAATGGCCGGGATTACTAACGCACCATTTAGACAACTTTGTCGCGAACAAGGTGCAGGTTTGTTTGTATCTGAAATGGTTACTGCCCGCGCATTAGTAGAACGTCGCGAAGAGACCTTTAGATTAATCAAACCAGGTCCAGGTGAATGGCCACGAAGTGTTCAGCTATACGGAACTGATCCAAATGTAATGCGTACAGCTGTTGAAATGATTGGCAAAGAAGATTTAGCAGATCATATCGATATGAATTTTGGTTGCCCGGTACCTAAAGTAACTCGAAAAGGTGGCGGTGCAGCGCTGCCATTTAAACGTAAGTTATTTGCCAGCATCGTGAAGAACGCAGTTGATTCCGCGAAACCTTTTGGTATTCCGGTAACTGTAAAGATGCGAATCGGAATAGATACTGACCATAAGACATATTTAGAAGCAGCAGATTCTGCAGTTCAAGCAGGCGTTACATGGGTAGCGTTGCATGCTCGCACTGCAGAACAGATGTATGAAGGCAAAGCTGATTGGTCTGCGATCGCAACACTAAAAGATCATTTACGTCCTAGTGGAATTCCAGTTTTAGGTAATGGAGATATTTGGTCAGGCCAAGATGGTGTGCGCATGGTGGAAGAGACTGGGTGCGATGGAGTAGTGGTTGGGCGCGGATGTCTGGGCCGACCATGGTTATTTAAGGATTTAGTTAATTCATTTAGCGGTAGCGATGAAAGATATTTACCGACGCTCTTTGAAGTACGTGAAGTTATGTTCCGCCATGGCGAACTAATCGTTGAATACTTCGAATCCGAAGATCGCGGTTGCAAAGATCTTCGTAAACATATGGCTTGGTATCTAAAGGGGTTCCGTGTGGCTCGTGAACTCCGCAGCCAATTTGGAATGATTAGCTCCCTCGCAGAATTTCGCAGTTTGTTAGATCAACTCGAAGATCAACCATACCCTCAAGAAGTTGGCGAAAAACCACGTGGTCGCACTAGCCATGGCCGCCCACCAACTCTTCCAGATGGATGGTTAAAAGATCCCGATGAGATGGTTCATTTGGAATTTGAAGATGCTTTCAGTGGTGGGTAGTCGAGCGTAAATGTTTAGATTAATTCGCAGATTTATATCTTTAATTATTGTGGTTATTATTGGAATTCCAGCATTCTTCTTTTCCCAAGTTTGGTACGAAGCTCATTATCCAAAAGCCGTAACCTCGGATTACGCAGTTGTCATGGGAGCTGCACAGTATGACGGGCGTCCAAGTGATGCACTTGAAGCTAGATTAGTTGAGGCTAAGCGTCTTTACGATGCAAAGTTAATCAAGAAAATTGTGACCATCGGTTCTGGCGCACCAGGAGATCGCTACACCGAAGCTCGTGCCGGGCGCATTTGGCTAATACAAAATGGAGTTCCAAGAAATAATGTAATCGCGATTGAAAAAGGTCGCAACACAATTCAAAGCGTTAAAGCATTTACGGATTACTTCAAGAAAAACAACATTTCAAATATCGTTATAGTTACTGATCCTTATCACTGCAAAAGATCAATATTTGTTTCCGATGACTTGGGAGTTAATGCGACATGTTCTCCTATAAGAAGCGGTCCGTACTCTTTGAAGAATTCTTCGCTTCATTATTTATGGCGCGAAGGTAATGCTTATATTGCTTATCGCACGCTAGAAAAGTTGGGCATTCACGTTAGTGACCACTTGGAAAGTACAGGCCTCTCGGCTATTGGTTTAGGCTAAATCCATGTACGAGCTACGAGATAGTGAGCGATTCATTGCAGAGCCGGCAAAGCGTCTGGGTCGCACCGAATTTATGCGCGATCGTGCTCGATTAATCCACTCAGCGGCGCTACGTAGATTGGCAGCGAAAACCCAAGTAGCAGTTCCTTGGGAAAACGATTTTCAACGAACTCGTTTATCTCACTCTCTTGAATGCGCGCAAATCGGTCGCGAATTTGGTGCCTCTCTTGGCGCTGACCCAGATCTAATTGATACTGCATGTTTAGCTCATGATTTAGGCCACCCGCCATTTGGACACAATGGAGAAACTGCTCTGGCAGAAGTGGCAAAAGATATTGGCGGCTTTGAAGGCAACGCACAAACTTTTCGCATTCTCACTCGACTAGAAGCCAAGACTTACGATGGTGAAAGAAGTGTTGGATTGAATTTAACTCGTGCGTCATTAGATGCATGCACTAAATATCCTTGGAGTTCATCCGTCAATCCAAAGAAGTTTGGCGTTTATGAAGACGATGCAGAGATTTTCAATTGGATGCGACAGGGCGCTCCTGAAGGGAAGCGAACTTTCGAAGCGCAAATTATGGATTGGTCTGACGATGTTTCATATTCAGTTCATGACTTTGAAGATGCAATTGTTGCAAGTCAATTAAGTGTTCCTGAAATTGAAAGTGATCTATCTGAAATCCATGCAATTATGGATAAGAGTTATTTGGAGAGCGACAGAGCCGAAACCGAAGCCGCTTTGGAGAGATTACAAAAATTATCTTGTTGGCCTAAAGAATTTGATGGAACCCATCGAGATCTCGCTAGATTAAAGGATTCCACCAGTCAATTAATTGGAAGATTTGTTTTGGAATCTGAGCAAGCAACTCGAGATAAATATGGTCAAGGAGAATTAAAGAGATTTGGCGCTGATTTAGTTATCCCGCGGGAACAGCTTGTCGAAGTAGCTTTATTAAAGGCAATTAGCGCTTTCTACTTAATCCAAGCTCCAGAAGCGCAGGGTCGTTATGCAAAGCAACGAAAAGTCATCTATGAATTAGCAGAGATGATTGAAGAGGCAGGTCCTCAAGTTTTGGATACCGTCTTTTTAGATGCCTGGCACAACTCACCAGAATCTCGTCTGCGCATCATTATTGATCAAGTCGCAAGCCTTACCGACCCTGCGGCGTATGCATTGCACGCTAGGTTGTCCTCATGAGCGGGATGATTCGTAATGAAGACGTGGCTTATGTCCGCGAAAACGTGCGCATCGATGAAGTAGTCAGTGATTACTTGCCGCTAAAAATGGCCGGCGGAGATCAAAAGAAGGGCTTATGTCCTTTCCACGATGAAAAATCTCCTTCGTTTCACGTAACTCTTTCTCGTGGATATTTCCATTGCTTTGGTTGTGGCAAAGGTGGAGATGTAATCAAATTCTTAATGGATATTGAGCATCTTGCTTTTGTAGAAGCAGTAGAAAAATTAGCAGGACGAATCGGTTACCAATTAACTTACGAAGGTGGAAAGTCGAGCGATTACAAACCTGGTCTTAAGAGTCGATTAATTGCGGCAAATGAGGCAGCACAGAAATTTTATGCCGAGCAATTAAATTCTCCAGCAGCACAAGTCGGAAGAGATTTTCTGATCAAGCGCGGTTTTGAAAGAGAAGCCTGTGTAAGTTTTGGAGTTGGTTACGCACCTGATGAATGGGATGCGCTAACTAAGCATTTGCGTGCACAAGGTTTTACCGGTGAAGAACTTGAAATCGCAGGTCTTTCTAAAGAAGGCCAAAAGGGAATGATTGATAGATTCCGAAATCGCTTGGTGTGGCCAATTAGAAGTATCACCGGAGATGTGGTGGGTTTTGGAGCGCGCAAATTATCCGAGGAGGATCAAGGTCCGAAATATCTAAATACCTCGGAAACTCCGATCTATAAAAAGAGCCAAGTTTTATATGGATTAGATCGCGCCAAGAAAGAGATTGCAACTAAGCGCCAAGTAGTCGTGGTTGAAGGTTATACCGATGTAATGGCGGCACATTTAGCTGGCGTTACAACTGCAGTGGCAACGTGTGGAACTGCATTTGGTGATGACCACATTAAGATTTTGCGAAATTTATTGATGGATGATGACGCTTTCCGAGGTGAGGTCATTTTCACCTTTGATGGTGATGCCGCTGGCCAAAAAGCAGCGCTGCGCGCATATGACGATGATCAAAAATTTGTAACCCAGACCTTCGTCGCAGTTGAACCAAGTGGCATGGACCCATGTGAATTGCGACAAGCACATGGAGATGCGGCGCTTCGTGATTTGATCGCAAGTCGCATTCCACTTTTTGAATTTGCAATTCGTACTGAATTAAAGAAACATGATTTACAAACAGCCGAAGGTAGAGTTAATGCCTTAGCAAACACTGCACCAATGGTTGCAAGTATTAAAAATAAAGCGCTTCGCCCAGAATATGTAAAGCAATTGGCGCTTTGGTTGGGTATGGATATAGATCCAGTTTTAAGTGCAGTGACTCAAATTGCTGGCAAGCATGCACCTGCAAAGAGTGAACAAGTTGTCGGAAACTGGAGACCTGATCCTAAGGAACCTACTTTAATTTTAGAACGTGAAGTTCTTAAGGCTAAGTTGCAATTGCCCACCTTGGCAATCGGCTGGAATGATTTACCAGCAAATGCATTTTCACATCCGGCATACCAAGCAATGCGCGGTGCAATTGAAGCTGGTGCAAAACTTGAAAATATCGAGAATGAAGATTTGAAATCTCTCTTTACTGAATTATCTGTTGAGCCGATTCGCGCTGATGGTGAAATTTCAGATAGATATGTGGAATCAATTATTGCTCGCTTGCATGAAGTTGCAATTTCGCGAACAATCTCTGATGCGAAATCAAAGTTGCAGCGAGTTAACCCAAATGATGCTGAATACGAAGCGCTATTTACTGAATTAGTTGCCCTTGAAAGTCAACGTCGAACCTTGCGCGAAAAGGCCCTGGGATCTATATAAATTCGCCCTAAAATCGCGATTTTCATCTTCTCCTACGCTTGTTGTAGAGTTTGCCCTCGCAGCAATCCCTGATAGCTCAATGGCAGAGCAG
>CAZUOG010000020.1:0-15463 GCA_964622225.1 uncultured Actinomycetes bacterium
GCTAAAGAAATTTTGCGAATGCGCTAACTTCTTGAAGTAATGCTTGAGAAGCATTCAACAAAGACTAAAGAACAAATTTCGGCAGATATCGAACGCGACAAGATTCTGACATCACAAGAAGCTGTCGAATACGGTCTAATCGACCAAGTTCTAACATCTCGTAAGGCAAAGCCAACTGCATAAGTTGGCTTTGCAATGCAGTCTCTAAGAAATCTATTCGCGCCTGGCGCAATCTTCTCTATAAAAGATTTCCGTAAGGTTTTTCTATCTTCAACTTTTATGTCTATTGGCGGCGGCGTTTTGCCGATGGCCGTTGCAATTATCATTATTGATTCTGGTGGAAATGCCACAACGCTTGGATTGGTTGTGGCATCTCGTTCGCTTAGCTCAATTGCCTTTGTTTTATTGGGTGGAGTTTGGGCAGATCGCATCAAACGCAAATTCGTAATGATGTCTGCAGATTTAAGTCGAAGTGTCTTTGTGATTGCTCTGATATTAATTTCAGGTGCCAATTCACCTCGTTATTTAATGGCAATTATTCTCTTCTTAATTGGAATCGGTGATGCATTTGGTGGTCCTGCATCTGGCGCCATCATGACTTCAATTTTGCCCGATCATTTATTGCAACAAGGAAATGTTTTCCGCGGGGCGGTTGCCAGAATGGGCGGAATTATTGGCCCAGCAATTGGTGTGGCATCGGTTGCCCTAATTGGCGCCCGAGCAACTTTGTTAATCACAGCAATGACTTGTTTTGGAAGTTTCTTACTTATTTCAGGCGTCAAAGAGGCTGCACATGTACCGCGTGAATCAGTTGAACCAGTCTGGATTGAAATCAAAGATGGATTAAAGACTGTTAGAAGTATGCCGTGGGTAGGCGCCATGATTCTTATGGCCACCGCACAACTATTCGTAGTTATTGCTTCTGAAAATGTATTAATGCCGATTATTACTAAACGCGAATTCCACACAAATACTGTTATGGCGATGGCATCTGCATCATTTGCAATTGGTGGAACCCTTGCATCAATTCTTTCGTTAAAGATCAAAACCAAGACGCCTGGCAGATTTACATTAAATGTTTGGTCTTTGTTTGCACTTGTGCCATTTGCACTTGCATATCAACACTCAGAAATTTTGATTGTGATTGCATATGTCTTTGCCGGAATTTCTGTAGGGCCGTGGGATGCATTTTGGCCATCAGCGCTACAAAGAGAGGTACCAAAGGAGAAGTTAGGTCGCGTCTTCGCTTTAGATCAAGCAGGTTCCGGTGGACTGATGCCTTTAGGCATGGCGCTAACCGGACCAACAGTTGCTTTGATGGGAGAGAAGCAGTTCTTAATTTTCGCTGGAATTTTCCATCTTGTTGTGAATTTGATTGTCTATCGAGTACCTGGCGTCAAAGAGATGAAGACGCCTGCCAATTACTCAGCTAATTCCTCTAAGAGCGAACAAGATTAAGCGCGAATTCTCAAGCGCAAATTAACTACCTTTAATAAAATTTACGCATTACTTTCCCCCAAGGAGACCATGACATGACCCGAATCGGTGAAGCTAACGAACTGCTTAAGTGTTCGTTCTGTGGCAAAACCCAGAAGCAGGTAAAGAAGTTAATCGCGGGTCCAGGTGTTTATATTTGCGATGAATGTATCGAACTTTGCAATGAGATCATTGTTGAAGAATTATCCGAAGCAGCTGCGGCTGGTTTTGATGAACTTCCAAAACCACATGAAATTTATGAATTTTTAGATAATTACGTAATCGGCCAACAGCGCGCAAAGAAATCTTTAGCGGTTGCCGTTTATAACCATTACAAGCGTGTGCAATCAGGAGATACTAAGCGCGATGGCGCTGTTGAGTTAGCGAAATCGAATATTTTGCTTCTTGGCCCAACAGGTTGCGGCAAAACACTTTTAGCGCAATCACTAGCACGCATGCTTAATGTGCCGTTTGCGATTGCAGATGCAACTGCACTAACTGAAGCTGGTTATGTCGGCGAAGACGTTGAAAACATTTTGTTAAAACTTTTACAAGCGGCAGATTACGATGTTAAAAAAGCAGAGACCGGAATTATCTACATCGATGAAATCGATAAGGTTGCGCGCAAAGCAGAGAACCCATCAATTACTCGTGACGTATCAGGTGAAGGCGTGCAGCAAGCCCTACTAAAGATTCTTGAAGGGACAGTTGCATCGGTACCACCACAAGGTGGTCGCAAGCATCCACATCAGGAATTTATTCAAATTGATACTACCAATGTTTTATTTATAGTGGGCGGTGCATTTGCTGGACTTGAAAAGATTGTGGAAGGTCGTGCAGGAAAATCTGGAGTTGGATTTAATGCGCCACTTCGCACAGCAGAAGATCGCGAAGCTTCAGATGTCTTTGCAGATGTAATGCCAGAAGATTTGTTGAAGTTCGGTCTGATTCCAGAATTCATCGGACGCCTTCCAGTTATTACTTCAGTTTCTAACCTTGATCGTGCAGCTTTAATTCAGATTCTCACTGAACCAAAGAATGCATTGGTTCGTCAGTATCAAAAACTCTTTGAATTAGATGATGTGCAACTGGAATTTGAAGCGGAAGCTCTCAAGGCAATTTCGGAACTTGCACTAAAGCGTGGTACAGGTGCTCGCGGACTTCGCGCAATCATGGAACATGTATTGCTTGGAGTGATGTATGACATCCCTGGTCGCGAAGATGTTGAAAAAGTAGTGGTTACTGTAGATTGCATTAATTCAGATGCGCAGCCAAAGATTGTCCTACGAAGTGGAAAATCTAAGCGTTCTGAAGAGAAAAGCGCGTAGTTAGTCAGATTTTTTTAAACTAAGATATCGCGCTATGACGCGTGAATTGCCAACAGGCTTTGTACCTGCTGACATCGAAGCACCTCTGTATAAGAAGTGGCTTGATGCTGGTTATTTCACTGCGGATGCAAATTCTGAGAAGCCTGCATTCGCCATCGTTATTCCGCCACCAAACGTAACCGGATCGCTGCACATCGGTCACGCACTTGATCACACTCTTCAAGACACTTTAGTTCGTATGAAACGAATGAAAGGTTTTGAAACTCTGTGGTTACCTGGAATGGATCACGCAGGTATTGCAACGCAGAACGTTGTTGAACGTCAGCTGGCTGCACAAGGTAAATCACGCCATGACTTTGGTCGCGAAGAATTTGTTAAGAAAGTTTGGGAATGGAAAGCAGAATCTGGCGGAGCAATTCTCGGACAGATGAAGCGCCTTGGAGATTCTGTTGATTGGACTCGCGAGGCATTCACAATGGATGCGAATCTTTCTCGAGCAGTCTTAACAATCTTTAAGCGTCTTTATGATAAAGAACTTATTTATCGTGCCGAGCGAATTATCAATTGGTGCCCACGTTGTTTAACAGCGCTTTCTGACATTGAAGTTGATCACCATGATATTGATGGTGAATTTGTTCAGATTCGTTACGGCCGAGATGACGATGAAAACCAAATCTTTATCGCAACTACTCGACCAGAAACCATGCTTGGAGATGGTGCGGTAGCGGTTAATCCAAATGATGAGCGCTATAAGCACATGATTGGCAAGACTGTTCGACTTCCTTATGTCGATCGCATGATTCCGATCATTGCTGATGAATTAGTGGATCCTGAATTTGGTACTGGTGCAGTGAAAGTCACTGCGGCACACGATCCAAACGACTTTGAAATGGGTCTGCGCCACGGCGTTCCGATGATCATCATCATGAATGAACAAGGCGTAATGGAAGGCACCGGAACCAAGTTTGATGGAATGGACCGTTTCGAAGCACGCAAAGCCGTAGTTGAAGAGCTTCGTAAAGATGGATTGCTTGGTTGGGAAAAGCGCCCTTATTCACATAGCGTTGGGCATTGCTCACGTTGCCAAACAATTGTTGAACCAAGACTTTCATTGCAATGGTTCGTAAAAGTTGCACCTCTTGCAAAAGCAGCTGGCGATGCAGTGCGCAATGGCAAAGTAAAAATTTCACCTACAGAGATGGAACCTCGATACTTTGAATGGGTAGATGGAATGCACGACTGGTGCATTTCGCGCCAACTTTGGTGGGGACATCGCATTCCAGTTTGGTACGGTCCTGATGGGGAAGTAAAAGTTCTTGGATCGGATGAAGTTCCACCAGCTGGTTGGGTGCAAGATGAAGATGTGCTTGATACCTGGTTCTCATCTGCGCTTTGGCCATTTTCAACTTTAGGTTGGCCAGATAACACTGATGACTTAAAGAAGTTTTATCCAAACTCAGTACTTGTAACAGGTTATGACATCTTGTTCTTCTGGGTTGCACGCATGATGATTTTTGGGTTATTCGCGATGGATGGCACCCAACCGTTCGACACAATTGTTTTACATGGATTGGTGCGCGATAAATTCGGTAAGAAGATGTCTAAGTCAAAGGGCAACGTCGTTGATCCTCTTGAATTCATGGACAAGTACGGTTCTGATGCACTTCGCTTCTCGCTTGCACGTGGTTCAAATCCAGGCGCTGACCAAGCTCTAGCAGAAGAATGGATTGGCGGAGCGCGTAATTTCGCAACCAAACTTTGGAATGCGACTCGATTCGCGTTGATGAATGGCGCAACAGTCGAAGGACAACTTCCAGAATATTCAACTCTCAATGCCATCGATAAGTGGATTCTTAGCCGCTTAAATGAAACTATCGCTGAAGCAGATCAACTGCTTGAAACTTTCGAATTCGCTAAAGCATCTGAATTGATTTATCACTTTGCTTGGGATGATTTATGCGATTGGTACTTAGAACTTTCTAAAGATGCATTCCAAAAAGGTGATGCTGCAAATACCAAACGAGTTCTCGGTCATGTATTAGATCAATTACTTCGTTTAATGCACCCAATCATGCCTTTTATTACAGATGAACTTTGGACCACATTAACTGGCCAAGAATCATTGGTCGTCGCGGCTTGGCCAGTAGCTGATAAATCAGCGATTGATAAGTCTTCAGAGAAAATTGTTGCTCAGTTACAAGAAGTCATTACAGAAGTTCGTCGATTCCGAAATGACCAAGGCATTAAGACCAGCCAGAAGATTCCAGGTCGATTAGTTGTACCAACCGAACTTGCACCATACGCAGCAGGAGCAGAGTTCTTGCTAAAGATGGAAGCAGGAGATTTCACTCCTTCGGCTAAATTAGAAATTGGTGCAATTCGCGCAGAGTTTGATTTAACTGGCTCAATTGATGTTGTTGCAGAACGTGCACGTCTTTCTAAAGATTTAGCAACGGCAGAGAAAGATCGCACAACCGCAACTGCGAAATTAGGTAATGAAGGCTTCATGGCGAAAGCACCTGAAAATGTAGTTGCAGAAATTCGTGAACGTCTTGCGAAATGCGATCAAGATATTGAACGAATTAAAGCTCAATTAAATTCACTTCCAGCATGATTACACCAGAAGATAAAGAGCGTTTATTAGCGATTGAAAACGCACTTCTTGCGCGTTGGCCAGAAACTAGAATTCAACCATCTCTAGATCGAATTTCTATACTTTGCGACGCGCTTGGCTCGCCGCAACTTTCGTATCCAACAATTCACATTGGTGGAACCAATGGAAAGACTTCGACAACCAGATTTATTGATTCGCTACTTTATGCACATGGTCTTCGTACTGGAAGATTTACTAGCCCGCATCTAGAAGAATTTCGCGAACGTATTTCAATTAACGGTGAACTAATTGATCCCCAAGAATTAATATTTAATTACAACGATATTGCTGCTTATTTTGATTTTGTCGATTCAAAATCACCACATCCGATCTCTTTCTTTGAGGCAGTCACTGGGTTAGCTATGGCTGCATTTTCAGAACATCCTGTTGATGTGGGTATTTTTGAAGTTGGAATGGGTGGCCAATGGGATGCTACAAACATCATTGAACCTGCAGTTACGGTAATTACTCCAATTGGAATGGACCATATGGAGTATCTGGGTAACACCATCGAAGAGATCGCTCAAACTAAAGCTGGAATCTTAAAAGAAGGCGCCTTCGCGGTATTTACTAATCAAGAGCCAGAAGTAGCGAAAATTCTTCTAGCGCGTGCTGCGGAACTGGGAATTGATATTGCGCGAGAAGGCATTGAATATGAAGTGATGTCACGGCATATGGCCGTAGGCGGCCAGCTATTAACAATTCGTGGCACGAAAGATGTTTATTCAGATTTATTCCTGCCGTTACATGGTAAACATCAAGCTGCAAATGCCGCTGCTGCACTTGTTGCCGCCGAGGCGTTCTTCGGCGATCAACATTTAGATCCTGAAGCTGTTAAAGCAGGTTTTGCAGCAGCGACTTCGCCTGGAAGATTCGAAATTGTTCGCCGCGAACCAACGATTATTTTGGATGCCGCTCACAATCCTCATGGAGCTAGAACTTTGGCAAACACGCTGCAAGAGGAATTTACATTCGGTCGAGTTATTGCCGTGGTGGGAGTTTTTGCGGATAAAGATGCAGCAGGAATTTTCAATGAAATTAAAGATGTAGTTGATGGGGTAATTGTTACGCAAAGCTCATCACCTCGAGCACTGCCTGCATTTGAGTTAGCAAAGTTTGCACGTGCATCTTTTGATGCTGATCGCATCTTCATTGAACCAGATTTAAAAATTGCAATTGAAAAAGCGATTGCAGATGCAAATCATCCAATGGAAGAAGAAGCTGTCGGAGTATTAATTACTGGTTCAGTAATTACTGTTGGAGAAGCAAGGGCAATTTTGAAAACTATGAAGGAATCGGCATGAGAGTACTCGGCGCATCTGTATTAGTAATGGAATCAATTTGCGTTGGCTTTGCACTTTTACTCGCGATGAAAACGCAAAGTGCAACTGCGCTAGTAATTGGATCTCTAATTTCATTTCTTTTATTTATCTCTGCAGGACTTCTAAAGCGGCGTTCAGGTTGGATCATTGCCACAATCCTGCAGGTGGTAATGGCGGGTTATTCTTTTGTGGTTCCAGCTTTCGCGATTATTGCGGCGATTTTTATTGTGCTTTGGGGCTGCGCTATCTACTTCGGCCGCAAGGGTGAGGCCATTAGGGCTGAATTAGTCGCTAAGCGCGACGCCCAATAGAATGCGCGGGTGAGTAAAGAACGCACCCTCGTTTTGGTTAAACCCGATGGCGTACGCCGCGGTTTAGTCGGAGAAGTAATTGCACGTATTGAACGCAAAGGTTATGAAATTTCTGCGTTACGTATGTTGCAAGCCGATCGTGAAATTCTTGAACGCCACTATGCAGAGCACAACGGCAAACCTTTTTATGAACCACTAATTGAATTCATGATGAGCGGACCAATCGTGGCACTTGTTGCAGAAGGTGAAAGAGTTATCGAAGGTTTCCGTTCTCTTGCTGGAGTTACAGATCCAACTGTTGCAGCGCCTGGAACAATTCGTGGCGATCTTGCTCGTCAGCAGGCAACAAAAGTTGTACAGAACATTGTTCACGGCTCTGATTCAGTTGAATCCGCAGAACGTGAAATTTCAATCTTCTTCGGAGGGAAGTAAATGAGTAATTCACATAACAAGTTATCTTTTATCGGCCGCGATATGGCGGTTGACCTAGGTACTGCAAATACATTGGTATATGTACGTGGTCGCGGAATTGTTCTAAACGAGCCTTCGGTAGTTGCAGTTAACCAAGACACCGGCGGAATTCTTGCTGTGGGACTTGAAGCAAAGAAGATGATCGGACGTACTCCTGGAAATATCGTTGCAATTCGTCCGCTAAAAGATGGCGTGATTGCTGACTTTGATACCACTGAGCGCATGCTTCGTTACTTTATTCAGAAAGTTCATAAGCGTCGTTACCTAGCAAAGCCACGTATTGTCGTTTGTGTGCCATCAGGCATTACTGGTGTTGAGCAGCGCGCAGTTAAAGATGCAGGTTATGCAGCTGGTGCACGTAAGGTTTACATCATCGAAGAGCCAATGGCGGCAGCAATTGGTGCAGGTCTTCCAATTCACGAACCAACTGGAAACATGGTGGTTGATATTGGTGGCGGAACCACTGAAGTTGCAGTTATTTCGCTAGGTGGAATCGTTTCTTCGCTATCGATTCGCGTTGGTGGAGATGAACTAGATCAATCAATTATTAATTGGGTAAAGCGCGAATTTTCATTACTTTTAGGTGAGCGCACCGCAGAAGAAATTAAGATGGCGATCGGATCTGCATACCCAACTCCAAACGAACCAGATGCAGAAATTCGCGGTCGCGATTTAGCAACCGGTTTACCTAAGACAATTGTGGTTTCTGCTGCAGAAATTCGTAAAGCTCTAGAAGAGCCAGTTAATGCAATCGTTAACGCAGTTAAAGCAACTCTTGATAAGTGCCCACCAGAACTTGCCTCAGATCTAATGGATCGCGGAATTGTTTTAACTGGTGGTGGAGCCTTACTTAAAGGACTTGATGAACGCTTGCGTCGCGAAACCGGAATGCCAATTCATATCGCAGAGCAACCATTGAACTGTGTTGTTGATGGCTCAGGTAAGTGCATCGAAGAATTCGAATCACTTGAGAAGGTTCTGATTTCAGAGCCACGCCGCTAATCGCAGAGTAACTATTAAAAATGGCGCGTCCATCAGGTAGCAATCGTGGTCGATTGCTATTGGTCATGCTTATTGTCTCTTCATTACTGCTCATTACTTTAGATTTGCGTGGAGTAGCAGTAATAAGTGGTGCTCGAAGTGCGGTTGGAACCGCGCTTACACCAGTTGAAAAAGTAGGTAATTGGACGTTAACTCCGTTTAAGAATTTCGTCTCTGATCTAATTCATTTAGGTCGCACTCGTTCGACAATTAATAAATTAAAAGAAGAAAATGCAAAACTTCAATCAGATTTAATCAATGCTCAAAATGCGCAAGGACAAGCAAAACAACTTAAAGAGGCGCTAGATCTTGCAGGTCTTGCTAGTTGGAAAACAGTTAGCGCTAAAGTTTTAGCTCAAGGTTCAACAATTTCTTTTACCCATACCATCACAATTGATCAAGGTTCTCGAGCCGGAATTAAACCTAATTTAACCGTGGTAAATGGTTCCGGGTTAGTTGGAGTTGTTAAGACTGTATTTCCAAATAGCTCGATCGTGCTCCTAGCTTCAGATCCATCTTTCAAAATTGGTGTACGCGTAGCTAGAAACCAATCGATTGGAATTTTGTCTGGCCAAGGCAGTAATACCGGTGTTTTAGAGCTTTTAGATAACACTGCACAATTGCAAAAAAACGACATTTTATTATCTCGCGGTAGCGCAAGCAATGTTCCATTCGTGCCAGGTGTACCAGTTGGAAGAATCACTAAGGCATCAGATAGCACTAATTCAGTGGCACAAGTTGCAGATGTACTTTTCTATGCAAATTTGAATGCGCTCGGCGTGGTTTCAGTAATTATTAGCGCTTCTGAATCAAATCCCGGAAACGCCTTAATTCCTAAAGCGCCACTTCCGACACCAATTCCAACGGTAACCGTCTACGCAACTCCCTCTGCCTCTGCTTCAAAGAGTAAATAGAGTAGACAATGTGGCGCCGCGAAGTTGCTCTTTCAACTTTGACTTTTGGAATTCTTTTTCTATTCCAAGAAGCGGTAATTAACCAAATACATTTACCACTCGGTGGTTTTTCTTTAATTCTATTAGCAGCTTTGATTTGGTCATCGATTAGCGAACCTGAAATTGCAGCGGTAACTGGTTTTGTTGCAGGTATTTTCATGGATCTTTCTCCATCTAATGACGGACCATTTGGACAATGGACTCTTGTATTAGTGATTTCGTGTTTCTTTATTTCATACCTTGGTTATGGAGATGATGCACTTAATTCAAATCCTGCAGGTTTGATTTTGATGACTTCCTCCGCAGTAATTACAACCTTAATTTTCTATATTTTCATTGGATTACTTTTCGGCCTAGCAATCGGCTCTCCGGTGCATGTAGTGAAATCTTTGATTGGATTTGGGATGTGGAGTGCACTTATTGCACCCCTAGTGGTTCCGGTTATTTCTAGAACTCACGCAATTGTTTATACGGGTGGACGATGAATCAACGCACCCGCCTCAGCCTCTTCGTAGTTCAAGCTCTAATTATTAGTTTGATGATGGCGTTATTAGGACGCCTTTTGTATCTTCAAGTTGCCGCTACCGGAAAATACAAAGAAGCTGCGCTTAATATTCAAAGTCGAGACATTGTGGTGCCAGCAACGCGAGGCTTGATTGTTGATGCCAGTGGAGTGCCATTAGCAATGAATCGCGTAGGTCTTGCAGTAACAGTTGATCGCAGTGTGATTGATAAGCAGAAAGATAAAGGTTATTCAGTAGTTAGCCGGGTCTCGAAAATTCTTGGTTTAAATCCAACAGATGTTTGGCGTCACACACGCCTTTGCGGTGAGATTACATCTGGTGACAAAACTGGATGTTGGGTAGGAAATAGATTCCAACCAATTCCAATTACCAAAGATGCTGATCCAGAAATTGCGCTACAAATAGTTGAACGCAGTAGTGAATTTCCTGGAATTGATGCCGATCCAACATCAGTTAGGTATTACCCTGCAAATGAAGGAGCTACAGGTACTCACGTACTTGGTTATGTAGGCGCGTTAACCGATAAGGATTTAACAGTTGATAATGGAACTCGATATTACCGAAGTGAAACTATCGGAAAAGATGGTTTGGAGTATGTTTACGATTCTTATTTGCGCGGTCGCCCTGGAATTAAAACTGTAATAGTAGATCGTAAAGAATCGGTAACGGAAAAATCTCGTGACACTGCTCCTGTACCTGGAATGCATTTGGTTACGAGTCTTGATGTTCGAATCCAAGGTGCTGCCGAAGCTGGACTTGCAACAGCTGTTAAATCATCTCGCGCTCAAGGTTTTCGCGCCGATGGAGGCGCCGCAATCGTCATGGATGTACGAACTGGCCGAATTTTAGCTTTAGCTTCGTATCCAACTTATGATCCAAATATTTGGGAAAAAGGTTTAACAGTTACGCAAGCGAAAGATATGTACTCTGCAAGTACTTATGTACCTGCACTATCAAGACCTTTGCAAGGCTTATATGCACCGGCATCTACCTTTAAAGCGATTTCAATTTTTGCAGCTGCAAAGGCTGGATACAGCCTTAATGCTTCATATGATTGTCCGGGTGTTTATAAGGTTGGTAATCGAGAGTTCACTAACTACGAATCTAAAGCACAAGGTCGCTTAAGTCTAAAGACCGGTATTGCGGTCTCTTGCGACACTCTTTGGTACAAAATAGCTTATGCAGAGTGGCTTAAAGATGGCGGTTTGAGCCCGAAAAATCCTAACGATTACTTTTTTAACGCAGCTCACCTCTTCCAATTGGATAAAAAGACTGGCATTGATCTACCTGGGGAATTAGCCGGTCGCATTCCAGATCGCAAGTGGAAGACTGATTATTGGAAGCAGAACAAAGATTTCTATTGCAATTATCAACAACGGGCAGCAAAGAAAGACTTAACCCCATTCTTAATTCAATTAGCTAAAGAGAATTGCATCGATGGAGGAGTGTTGCGCGCAGGCGACGCAGTTAACTTTTCTATTGGCCAAGGAGACACTGTTGTAACTCCACTTAAATTAACTCAAGCCTATGCAGCAATTGCTAACGGTGGAACTCTTTGGCAGCCACTTGTTGCAGAAGCGATTGTTAAAACTGATGGCACAGTTGTTAAGAGATTTGTTCCAAAGGTGGATGGAAAAGTTGACGCAGATCCAAAAACATTTGCTTGGTTAAGAGATGCGCTTCACGAAGTAACAATTAGCGGAACAGCTGCCGGAGATTTTGCCGGCTTCCCAGTTCATATTTCAGGCAAGACTGGAACTGGCGAAGTATTTGGTTTAAATGCAAATGGCAGTAAGAAGAATTCAACTTCTTGGTTTGCATCCTTTGGGCCAACTGAGAATCCGCAATACGCCGTGGTTGTGATGGTTTCTCAAGGCGGAACCGGTGCTGCAGCCGCAGGTTTGGGCGCTCGCCAGATTTACGACACAATTTTTGGTGTTGTTGGAAATAAACAAGTCCCTGAAAAGATGGTTTATCCAAATGGAATTCCAACTAAATTACCTAAGATTTCACCAACCACAAAAGTTGTAATTGCGACGCCAAGTCCAAGTCCAACAATTAGCGTAAAAACTAAGGCGGTGAAGAAGTGAACGAATCAGTGAGAAGCTTCTATTATCGTCGTCAGCGTAGAAATTTAACTGCCGGTTTTGACCCAATTCTTAGTTTTGCAACTGGTGCACTTTTAATTTTCGGAACTCTTCTCGTATATGCCGCAACGAGAAATTGGTATGCAGCTGCAGGGGAAGATCCTCAGTATTACTTAAAACGTCACGGAATTAACGTAGTAATCGGAATCGCACTTGCTTTCGGAACTACTTTTATTGATTACCGATCACTGCGCGCTTACACACCATTTGTTTGGGGTGCCGGTGTCTTAGGGTTAATACTCGTTTTAATTCCAGGAATTGGATCGACAATTAATGGTGCAAGAGCATGGATTGTGCTTCCTGGTGGATTTTCAATTCAACCAGCAGAACTTGCAAAGATCACCATCATAATTGGAATGTCGATGATTCTTGCTGAACGTATGCATGGCCAAGAAGAGGTAAGAAATAAAGATGTAATTCAGGCGCTAGCAGTGGCAGGTATTCCTGTTCTATTTATTATCTTGCAACCAGATATGGGAACAATTCTTATTATCAGTGCAATCGTTCTGACAATAATTGCAACTAGCGGAGCTCCTGCACGTTGGGTAGTTGGACTTTTACTTCTTGCGCTGCTTGGCGGATTAGTTGCTGTGAAAGCTGGAGTTGTTAGCGAGTATCAGCTGAAACGACTACAAACATTTGTTGATCCAAATGCAGATTCACAAGGTGCTGGATATCAGTTAAGACAAGCACGCATTACTGTTGGTTCAGGTGGTTTATGGGGAACTGGTCTTTTCCAAGGCGCACAAACCAACGGAAGATTTATTCCTGAACAACAAACCGACTTTATTTTCACAGTTGCAGGTGAAGAAACTGGATTCTTAGGAAGCGGTTTAATTCTTTTCTTACTTGTAACGATAATGATGCGAGGATTTAGTATCGCGCGAAGAACCACAGACCCCTTTGGAAGATTAGTTGCAGTTGGTGTAGTCGCATGGTTTGCTTTTCAAACATTTGAAAATATCGGAATGACTTTAGGTTTGATGCCGATGACTGGAGTTCCTTTACCGCTGCTTTCATATGGTGGTTCGAGTATGTTCGCAAATATGATCGGAATCGGTCTTTTGCAGAATGTGCACGCACGTTTACGCGGCTAATTTCGAGTTAATGGCTATTTCGCTCCTTTAATGCCATAATTCATCCAACATTCAGCGCGCGGTCAATCGCAGCGCGAATCAACAGAGAATTTGCTTGATTAATTTCAAGCCTGAAAAGGATTTGGTGTACATGGCTGATGAGCCAAAAGCGCCGCGTAAGCGCGCATCTAAGAAGGCTGCTCCGGTAGAAAGTACCTCGGAAGCTCCAACAGAGAAGAAAACACGCAAAAAGGCAGTTCCTGCTGTCGTTGCAACTCCAATTTTCCAAGCTGCACCGGTTGAAGCAGCTAAGCCTGCAAAGAAAGAAAAGTCGGTAAAGCAGACTCAGGAAAATAAAGAGAATAAAAAAGATAAAGCTTCAAACCAAGAAGAAGCATCAGAGTCTCGCCATGGACGTCGCCGTCGCCGTGGTGGCCGCGGTCGTCGCAAAGGTCAAGAAGAGAGCACAACTGGCGCAGAGTTAGTATCAACTGAAGAGAGTTCAGAAGATTCTGCAACTTCACATCGTCGCCGCCGCCGTCGTCGTGGTGCAGAAGATGGTGTGCAACCTGGTGAAACTATTGATGAAGATGGCGTACCAACAGTTGTAAAGGTGCGCGAATCAAAGGAACGCCCAGATCGTGCAGATAAAACTGATCGCAATGATCGTGGATCACGTCGCGAACGTCATCACCGCCGCGAAGGTCGTCATCGTGAAGACCGCCGCGAATATCGCGAAACCTATCGACGTCGCGGAACAATCATCACTGAAGGTGAATTCCTAGCCCGTCGCGATGTAGTAAAGCGCGAAATGTTAGTTCGCCAAAAGGGCGATCGCACTCAGATATGTGTAATTGAAGATGGCGTAATGGTTGAACATTACGTAAATCGAAACTCATCAATTTCATACGTTGGAAACGTTTACCTAGGTAAAGTCCAGAACGTGCTTCCATCAATGGAAGCTGCATTCGTTGATATTGGAAAAGGTCGTAACGCAGTTCTATATGCAGGTGAAGTTAATTGGGATGCAGCTGGTATGGAAGAGACTGCACCTCGCAAAATTGAATCTGTTCTAAAGACTGGCCAGCCAGTTCTAGTTCAGGTTACTAAAGATCCAATTGGCCAGAAAGGCGCGCGTTTAACTAGCCAAATCTCGCTTCCAGGTCGTTATGTTGTTTATGTACCTGGCGGAGGAATGAGCGGCATTTCTCGCAGACTTCCAGAACCAGAGCGCAATCGCATAAAGAATATTCTTAAAGGTTTAGTTCCTGAAGAAGCAGGCGTAATTGTGCGTACTGCAGCAGAAGGCGTAAGCGAAGAAGAGTTAACTGGAGATATCCAGCGACTCAAAGCGCAATGGGATGAGATTTATCAGAAGACACAAAATCCAAATTTCCATCCACCAGTTGCTCTATATACCGAACCAGATTTAGCAGTTCGAGTTATTCGCGACATCTTCAGTGAAGATTTCCAAATTCTTAAAGTTCAAGGAGATCAAGTACACAATGAAATCTCTGACTACTTAGGATTTATTGCACCTGAACTTTCAAGCAAGATTGAGAAGTACACCGGCACAGGTGATTTATTTAGCGATTACCAAGTTGATGAACAATTAGCTAAAGCATTCGACCGAAAAGTTTATTTACCATCAGGTGGTTCACTAGTTATCGATCGCACTGAAGCGATGGTTGTTATCGACGTTAACACCGGTAAGTTCATCGGCAAAGGTGGAAACCTTGAAGAGACTGTTACTAAGAACAACTTAGAAGCAGCCGAAGAAATTGCACGCCAACTTCGTCTTCGCGACTTAGGTGGAATTGTGGTTATTGACTTTATTGACATGATTCTTGAATCAAATCGAGAAGCAGTTATGCGTCGATTAATTGAATGCTTAGGTCGCGATCGCACCAAGCACCAAGTCGCAGAAGTAACTTCGCTTGGATTAGTTCAGCTAACACGTAAGCGAATTGGCCAAGGTTTAATCGAAGCATTCAGTACTACTTGCGATGCATGTAATGGTCGCGGAATTCATATTCATACTGAACCAGTTCGCGCAAAAGCCGCTGCGCCAGTATTTGCCGGTCACCATGACGAACGCGAGGAAGAAGCAGATTCGTCCGATTCAGTAGATTCAGCAGATTTGACAGCTGAAAAGCCTCAA
>CAZUOG010000021.1:0-14866 GCA_964622225.1 uncultured Actinomycetes bacterium
GTCCTAATAGTTAAAACTACCTTTTACGGCTAAGCGGTTACGCGTACGCCCTTGCCTACGACCACTATTCCGCTATCAGTGACGGTAAATCGCTGGCGATCACGCTCTAGATCAACGCCGATTTGAGCACCAGGTTCGACAATCACGCCTTTATCAATAATAGCTCGGCGAATCACAGCTCGATCCCCTACTCGTACTGATGGCATAAGTACTGCATGATCAACGAAAGCACCACTTCCAACAACTACGTCATAACCAGTGACGGTATGTCCTAAATGTCCACCAGCAATAATGGAACCTGCGGCCACAATTGAATCCTGAGCTAATCCGCCTTCGGAGAATTTTGCAGGTGGCAATGAAGGTGGGTTAGTTAATAACGGCCATTCACGGTTATAAAGATTAAAAATTGGATGCACTGAAACTAAATCCATGTGCGCATCAAAGTATGCATCGATTGAACCTACGTCTCGCCAATAGCCTTTATCGCGTGGAGTTTCACCTGGAACTACGTTATTTGCAAAGTCGTAAACTTTCGCTTGACCTTGCGCGGTCAACATCGGAATGATATTTCCGCCAATATCGTGGCGAGATTCCAGATTTTCAGAATCAAGAATTAAAGCTTCTTCCATAACATCTCTCTTAAAGATGTAGTTGCCCATGGAAACTAAAGTTAAATTCGGATGTCCGGGCATTGCCGGTGGGTTTGCTGGCTTTTCGTGAAATGCCTTGATGGTAATCCCATCTTCAGCTAATTCGATGCAGCCAAATTCAGTAGCTTCAGAGCGAGGAATTCGAATCGCCGCGATGGTAATTCCAGCACCAGTTTCGCGATGTTGTTCAAACATCTGCATTGGATCCATTCGATATACGTGATCGGCGCCAAATACCAAAACGTCCTTTGGATTCTCATCATGAATCAAATTGAAGTTTTGCAAAATTGCATCTGCACTGCCGGTATACCAACGAGGTCCCAAACGTTGCTGCGCAGGAACTGGCGTTACATAATTTCCTAGCAATGTGGACATTCGCCAAGTGGTTGTAATGTGGCGATCTAGTGAATGAGATTTATATTGTGTTAAAACGGCAATACGACGTAAATCAGCATTAACAAGATTTGAAAGAACAAAGTCAATTAATCTGTAAGAACCGGCAAATGGAACCGCTGGTTTTGCTCGATCTGCAGTTAACGGCATCAAACGCTTTCCTTCACCACCGGCTAAAACGATGCCAAGTGGGTAATCACGAACTGCCATGGTTGATTCTAACCGCGAATACGCTGGCGGGATAGAGCTTTTCTATTTAAGGTTCAGTCATGAGTTCCGAGTTGCGTTCCGAATTAAGGATTGGACTTGTCACCAAAGAATGGCCACCTCAAGTTTATGGTGGTGCTGGTGTGCATGTAGTTCAGTTATCGCAAGCCCTTCGTAATCAACCTGGAATTGCAGTTGATGTTCACTGCTTTGGCGGTCCTAGGACAGATGCTTTTGGTTATGACACTCCTGCCGATTTTGAAAATTCCAATGCTGCAATACAGGCTTTGGCAACAGATTTGGCAATTGTAGATAAATTAAATGGAGTTGATCTAATTCATTCACATACTTGGTATGCAAATTTCGCCGGGTTTACTGCAAATTTACTTCACGGCACACCTCACGTTGTTAGCGCTCATTCGCTTGAACCTCTTCGCCCTTGGAAAGCAGAACAATTAGGCGGCGGATATCGAATTTCATCTTGGGCCGAAAAAAGCGCTTACGAAGCCGCTGATGCCATCATCGCAGTTTCAGATGGGATGCGCGCCGATGTATTAAATGCCTACCCAAATGTCGATCCTGAAAAAGTAGTAACTATTCGAAATGGCGTTGATGTTTCTAAATTTGCACCTAATAACAATGATGCAGCACTTAAAAAACATGGTATCGAAGGTCGATATGCAATTTTCGTAGGTCGCATCACACGTCAAAAAGGTTTAGCACATTTACTCAGAGCTTGGAAAAATGTATCTCCTCAATATGGATTAGTTCTTGCCGCCGGATCTCCTGATGAGCCAGGAATCGGAAAAGAAGTAGCGGATTTAATTGCCGATCTTCAACAAACTCGTAAAAATGTTTGGTGGATTAATGAGATGGCTCCGCATGATGATTTAACATCATTGCTAACTCATGCCGATTTATTCCTATGTCCATCAATATACGAACCTCTGGGAATAGTTAATTTGGAAGCGATGGGCTGCGAAACTGCAGTTTTAGGTTCAAGAGTTGGCGGAATACCTGAAGTGGTTGCACATAATGAAACTGGTCGAATAGTTGATTATGATTCAAATAATTCAGCGAAATTTGAAAACGATTTCACAATGCAAATTGAAGAATTAATGGCTAATCAATCACTACTTACACAAATGGGTAAAGCTGGCCGCATTCGTGCTGAAAAACACTTTGGGTGGGATGCGGTAGCAAAACAAACAATCGAGCTTTACAAGAGTTTATTGAAGTAGACTCTCGAGCCTTATGACTCGTAAACATCTTGGCCAATTTATTTTGGTTGGATTCCTTTGGGGTGTCCCATATCTATTTATGCGCGTTGCGGTGCGTGAATGGGATCCGTCTGTGGTCGTGTTTGGTCGAGTAGTAATTGGCGCAGCAATACTCTTTCCGATTGCAATTAAACGTGGCGTAGTCAAAGAAACTCTTCGCGGATTCAAATGGATTTTAGTTTATGCCATATTAGAAATGTGTGGCCCTTGGTATTTGATTACCCATGCCGAAACCAAAATTAACTCGGGTTTAGCTGGATTACTTGTTGCCACAGTTCCAATTTGGTCAACTATCTATTCATCATTAGCTGGTGACAAAACGGTCTGGCATGCAAAGCGCTTAATGGGAATTATTGTCGGTTTTATCGGATTGGTATTGATCGTTGGAATTGAAACAATTTCGGGCGCAGCTGATGCAATCAGTGTTTTCCAAACTGTTTTAGCGGCGATTCTTTACTCCACAGCTATGGCAGTCATTCTAAGAGGAATGCCAAATGGTGATGGAGTTGCAATCAATGCGATGGCCATGATCATCACTGCGATCATTTTTGCCCCAGCAGCGTTAAGCAATTTGCCTGATCAGATGCCATCGTTTAATGCCACGACATCCCTAATTGGTTTGGGTGTGTTGAGCACCGGTTTAGCTTTTATGATTTATTTTGGATTAGTAAAAGAAATTGGACAAGCTCGTGGATCATTAGTCACCTATTTAAATACTGCTTTTGCTGTGGTTCTAGGTGTTGTAATTTTGGGCGAACCACTCACCATCGGAATCGTTACCGGTCTTCCTCTGGTCTTGCTTGGTTCTTACTTTGCATCCAGAAAGAGCGTTACTCCATAAATCCGAGGCGCTCAAGCAGCTTTGGATCTTTCTGCCATTCCTTGCTTACTTTGATGTGAAGTCCCAAAAAGCATTTAGCGCCTAACAGCGTTTCAATATCTTTGCGCGCGATGATTCCGATATTTTTTAAAGTTTCGCCTTTATGGCCCAAAAGAATTCCCCGTTGGGAATCGCGTTCAATGTGAATAGTTGCGTGAATGTCGAAGAAATCCTTATCTTCTCTTTTGGCCATCTCATCGATTGTTACTGTGATTGAATGCGGCAGCTCTTCTCGCACGCCTTTGATTGCAGCTTCTCTAATATGCTCGCAGATTAACTTTTCAATGCTCTGATCACTCTTTTGATCATCAGGATAAAGCTTTGGACCTTCAGGTAAATGCTTAGATAAGATCTGCGTCAAGACACCAACCTGCAATGATTTAACGGCAGAGACTGGAATAATTTCAGTCCAATCAGCAAGCCCGCCAACTTCCATCAATCTAACCGGTAAAGATTCTTTTGCCACCGTATCAATTTTGGTAACTACTGCAATCTTTTTTGCACGAGATGATTTCACTATATTCAAAATATGCTCATCCCCAGCCCCGATCTTTTCATTTGCTGGAAAAGTCATGATGACAATGTCGACACCTTCTAAAGACTCATTTACAACTTCATTTAATCTGCGACCAAGCAAAGTTCTCGGTTTATGCATCCCAGGGGTATCAACTAATACCGCTTGAAAATCTGTTCCATTAACAATTCCACGAATTGCATGGCGAGTGGTATTTGGATGATGCGAAGTTATGGCAACTTTTTGGCCTACCAGCGCATTAATTAGGGTCGACTTACCGGTGTTAGGTCTGCCAATGATGGCTACAAATCCGGATTTCATTGCGCTTATTATCGCATCAATTCGATTGCATCATTTACTCCAGTACAAATCATTGCAACGCCTTCACCGATTAAGCGGTGACAACCTTCTGATAGCGGAGAGTTAATAGGTCCAGGAATAGCCATAACTTTGCGATTCATTCCTGCTGCATCGCGCGCAGTTCTCAAAGAGCCTGATCTAAATGCCGCCTCAACCACCATGGTTCCTTCAGCGATTGCCGCAATTATTCGATTACGATTTAAGAATCTAAATGGCAGTGCTTTAGATCCAGGCATATATTCTGAAATCAATAGTCCATTCTCTTCAATTGCCGAAAATAATCTGGCATTTCCAGCTGGATAATAAATATCTAAACCCGAAGCCAGAACCGCAATCGTTTCACCTTCGGCAATAAGGGCGCCTTTATGGGCAGCTGAATCAATTCCATAAGCACCGCCACTTACTACCGCCCACTCTCTATCTACAAAATTGGCTGCCATTTCAGATGCTACTTTCGCGCCATATTGTGTGGGATTTCTAGTACCGACAATTGCAATGGAGCGGTAATTTAGTAATTCGATATCTCCTTTAAAAGTTAATCCAATTGGTGGTGCCGGAAGTTCATCAAATTGACTTCCAGGAACTATAAATCCGATTCCATGCTCCTCCAATTTTTCTAAAACTTGATGGCCATTGCTTTTTAGGATGTTGGTGACATCTTCCTTATATTCACCTGCTTTGCAGAGTTCGATTACTTTCTCAGCACCTTTTTCAAAAACTTCTCGCGACCAATTTGAAAGTCCACCTTCGACAGCTCCAAAAAGTTGAGCGCGAGCTACAAGTTCGTTACTCAATTCCTTCTCGCAATCTGTAGGCTTCTACTACTTCTTCTAAAGTTGGTTTCGACTTTCTATTTAGATCCGCGATTGTCCAACTTGTTCTGATAATTTTGTGAAGTCCTCTTGCCGTGATTCGCTCTTTGTCTAATTCATCGTGCAAGAAGTTCATCGCATGACGTTCTGGTTGATATTGCTGTCTTAGCGCTTTGGGAGGTATTTCAGAATTCAAATTCCATCTCTCGTGTTTAAAGCGATTCGCAGCTATTGCCCTTGCAGCAATAACTCGGTTTCGAATAGTTTGACTATCTTCGTTATTACTTTCAGCCAATTCCGTTCTACTTACATTTTCGACTTTTACTCTTAAATCAATGCGATCTAATAGTGGGCCAGATAATTTGTTCAAATACCTTCTAACTTGCAATGAAGTACAAGTACAGCCAAGTCCTTTGCCAGCGAATTTGCCGCATGGACAAGGGTTGGCAGCTAGCACCAAAATAAATTTGGCAGGAAAAGTTAAGTTGCCATTTATTCTGGATATAGTGATGGCGCCTGATTCCAAAGGTTGTCGCAACGAATCCAAAACGCCACTGCCACATTCCGGAGCTTCATCTATAAATAGCACTCCTCTGTGTGCCAATGAGCAGACACCGGGTTTAATTGCATGCGCACCACCTCCAACCATCGCAATACGAGTCGCGCTGTGGTGTGGACTTATAAATGGTGCAATAGTTGATAACGGAGTTCGATCACTATTTGTAATTGAATGTATCGCGCTCACTTCTAGAGTTTCTTCTTTGCTTAGCGGCGGCAAAATACTCGGAATTCTCTCTGCAATCATGGTTTTGCCTACGCCAGGTGGACCAACCATCAATAAGTTATGTGCACCCGCCGCAGATATTTCCGCTGCTCTTCTTGCCGCGACTTGGCCTGCCACATCTGCAAAATCAAGGGATCTATCAAAAGTTTCGATTTCAATTGGTAACTCTTCTTGTTCGCAAATTTCACCAGTTTGCATCCAATGCACTAAATCTTTAAGCGCCGAGAAAGAGAAAATCTCCATTTCAGGAATTAGTTTGGCTTCTGCCATATTTGCAAGTGGAATCACGGCTCTTCGGATACCGTTTCGATAAGCGCAAATCAAAGATGGCAAAACACCTCGAGTTTCTCTTAACTTCCCATCTAACGAGAGTTCGCCAACGAAGAGCAGATCTTCGGTGTCAGAAATAATTTGCTGAGCCGCCAATATTCCAATTGCAATCGGTAAATCAAAACCACTTCCGGCTTTAGGCAACCATGCAGGCAAAAGCGCAATCGTGACTTTTTTATTTGGCCAATGTAACCCGGTGTTTACTATTGCCGCCCTGACTCGATCACGAGATTCGCTCAGAGCGGCATCTGGTAAGCCAAGCAGTGAATATCCAGGCAATCCATCTGCGATATCAACTTCAACCGTAACTAATTCCCCATTTAAACCTGATAAGGCAATTGCTTTTGTAGTCGCAAGGCTCATAAAACACCTGCGCGATAATCAATTGTTGGCCGAAGGCTTCTGCTTAGCGTTACAGCCGCAACATCAACTTGGTAATCCACGCCAAAGTGATTATTAGTAACCAACCAAGCGAGTGATAATTTTTGCAGTCGGTGTGCTTTATCTCGATTAATTGCCTCTAAAGGATGTCCAAATGCCAGAGAGCTCCTGGTTTTAACTTCAACAAAATGAACTTTGCCAGCCGGGCTTTTGACGATTAAATCTAACTCTCCACCTTTTGTACGCCAATTGCGATCAAGTATCGTAAAGCCAAGTTTGAGTAAATATTCTGCAGTGGCAATTTCCCCGATTTTGCCAATAGTTTGTTTTTGATTCATGCACGAAAGTTAATTTCGTGACCCTGTGGAGCGTTTTATTAATCCACAAGCAGTTTTGCAATATTTGCGTAGCTCTTTCTATGTATCTCGGTTACGCCTAACGTTTCCAGTGCTTTGGTATGCGCTGCAGTTATATAACCCTTATGTTTTGCTAATCCATAACCTGGGTACTGCGCATCTAGTTCAATCATGATTCGATCACGAGTCACTTTTGCGATAACCGAGGCTGCGCTAATAGATGGCGCGACTTGGTCTCCTTTCCAAATTGCAAGGCTAGGAGCAACCATTCCTTCAATCGCATATCCATCAGTTAAAACATAATATGGAGCGATACTTAAACCTTGGACCACTCTTCGCATGCCATCTAGATTGGCAGCATGCACTCCACGCTTATCAATCTCTTCTGGTGATACTTTGATTACCGAAACTGAGATTGCCTCTTCATAAATTATTGGAAACAGAGCTTCTCTCTGTTTCTCCGTTAACTCTTTTGAATCTTTAAGTGAAGCAAGCTTTACTGAATTTAAATCTTTAAGTATTACGCTGGCGATAACTAACGGACCGGCACATGCACCGCGCCCAGCTTCATCAACTCCAGCTATTGGAGAAAGACCAGCCTCTATTAATGATTGCTCAATTAAATGCATTAACGCGCTCGATTAGCTTCGCGTTTTTAAATGGCCAGATAACTGCCACAACTCGTCCCACTACTTCACCTTCTGGAACAAAACCTTTATTGATGTCATCTTGGTGATAACGAGAATCAGCAGATGCACCACGATGATCACCCATCACCCAAAGTTTTCCCTTTGGAACAGTGACATTAAATTTCATATCGCTTGGTTGATTTCCAGCGAAAATATATGGCTCATTGGTTTCTTTGCCATTAACAATCAATTTGCCGCTCTTGCTGCAGCATTGAACGTTATCACCGCCTACCCCGATTACGCGCTTAACTAAGAATTGCTTAGCTGGGTTAGGCAGAATTCCCACATCAACTAATAATTGTTTTGCGCCAATAACGTATTTATTTCCAACATCTTTATCCCAAGTTGGAAGCCAATTAGCGGGATCATGAAAGACAATTACATCTCCGCGATGAATTTCACGGGTAATGAATGGAATTTTATTTACCGCAACGCGGTCATTAACTTGAAGCGTGTTCTCCATCGACCCAGAAGGTATAAAGAAAAATTGAACGACAAAAGTCTTGATAATTAGAGAGACGATTACCGCGACTACAAGTAGCGCCGGGATTTCGCGAAGGAATGAACCTTTGCGAAACAATTACTTAGCTTCTTCTGTTGTTTCTGTTTCAACAGCAGCTGGAGCTTCAGACACAACTTCTGTTGTTTCAACTTCAGCTGGAACCTCTGCCACAGCATTGTCAATCACTGGCTCGGACACTGCAACCTCTTCAGCAACTTCAGGAGCTAGATCTGGTGTTGCAGTGATGCCATCGCCGTAACCTTCAATGCCATCGCGCTTTTCCCTGATTTTTGCAGCCTTACCGCGAAGATCGCGTAGGTAGTAAAGCTTTGCGCGACGTACGTCGCCTTTCTTAAGAAGTTCGATTTTTTCGATAACTGGTGTGTGTACTGGGAAGGTACGCTCTACACCAACACCGTAAGAAACTTTACGGATGGTAAATGTTTCGCGAACGCCATCGCCTTGACGACGAATTACGATGCCCTGGAAAACCTGAAGACGTGACTTGTTACCTTCGATAACGCGTACGTGAATCTTTAGTTCATCGCCTGCGCGGAACTGTGGGATATCTTTGCGAAGGTTCGCAACGTCTAGTGCATCTAATACGTTCATTTTCTCTAACTCCTGATTACCGCTATTAATGGGCCAGCGGTCCAAATTCGAATCCGCGAGCGCAGGGGTTAATCCTGCCATAAGCGTGAAATACGCCCAAATCGAGATTACCTGAGCAAATGACCGCTCAATTTGCCGTATAAATGAGGTCCCGCAGCGATTGTGAGTTCTCCGTGGACTGAGACTTTCGCCCCTGCCTCTTTGGCAATCAACTCAGCGGCAGCTCGATCCCACTCCTTTAACCCCATTTCATAATATCCATCGACAATTCCAGCGGCGACATTACATATATCAATGGCTGCGGAACCATTTCTACGATAATCACGAATCTTCAAAATTAAATCGTTGAACTGCTTAATCTGTTCTTGGCGTAGCTCTTGTCCATACGCAAAACCAGTCGCAATCAATGCTCGATTTAATTCGATTGGATTGTTGCATTTAATTTGCTTGCCGTTTAAGTAAGAACCGCCACCACGAATTGCAGTGAACATTGAATTCAAAGTCGGTGAATAAACCACGCCAACTACAGCGCCTTCCTGGTCTTTAATCGCAATACTTACTGACCAGCCCGCCATGTTGTATAAATAATTTACGGTGCCATCAATTGGATCTATTACCCAGGTATAACCAGATTTACTTGTGCGATCAGCGCCCTCCTCGCCAATAATTCCGTCTTCAGGTCTGGCTGCCAATATTGCCTCGACAATCAATTTCTCAGAAGCGCGATCCATCTGAGTGACTATGTCAATATCTGAGCTTTTTGTGTCGATAGCCAATTGTTCCGGACGATTAGTCAGAAATTGACCCGCATCTTTTGCGATTGCGGTTGCAAGTTTTAATAGCTCATTCATGTGCATGATGCTACTAGGCTTCAATCCATGTTCGCCAACTATAGAAATATCTTTGCGATATCGGGCGCTGTGAAGTTTTCGCTAGCTGGTTTTGTAGCGCGAATGCATCTTTCGATGGACCGCTTGGCGCTCTTATTTATTGTTGTGCATGAAACTGGTTCATATGGCTTAGCTGGTTTAATGGTTGCCACTGCATCTTTAGTTATCACTATCTCCCAACCATTTTGGGCTAGATCCGCCGACAAATATGGGCAGGGGCAAGTTCTTTACCTTAATACTATTTTGCGCTTCACATCTTTTGCAATCTTCATTGCATTAGTCCAATTAAGTTTTCCAATTTGGACTTGGTTCTTAGCCATTATCGTCGCTGAGACAAACACGATAAATTCTGGAAGTTTGGTAAGACGGCGTTGGATTCAAATATTGCCGGACCCAAAATTAAAAACCACGGCGTATTCTTTTGAAGCTCTGGTCGATGAAATAGTTTTTGTATTTGGTCCATTACTTGCAACAGCGCTTTCTACATACATCTCTCCTGTCTCGGGTTTAGTAGCTTCTATGACATTCGTTGTAATTGGTCAGCCTGCCTTGGCGCGATTGAGAGATACCGAACCAACAATCATAAAAAGTGATGTTCAGCGAAAATCCCCAAAGATTTTGAGACGGAAAAGTTCACAAGCAATTATCTTGCCCGTCTTTTTTGTGGGTGGGTATTTCGGATCTGTTGGAATACTGGTTGTTGCTTTTACAAACAAAATGGGCAATCCAGGTGTTGCAGGTATTTTGCTTGCTATTTGGGCACTCGGAAGTGGTTTTGCTGCATTATTGAATGGAATTGTGGGTACCCATGTTTCGCATGCCAAAATCTTCAATTACGCCTTGATCTTTATGTTTTTGATGTCGTTGGGTTTTATATTTGCCAATTCAATTCCCACACTCGCAGTGATTCTTTTCTTGAATGGATTAGGAATCTCGCCTGTTTTAGTTCATGCCTACGCCACCATGGAAAAAGAAGTTTCCGAAGATGAATTAACGGAAGCTATGACATGGGTTACTACGGGAACACCAACTGGTGGTGCTATTGGCAGTGCCTTCGCTGGGCAAGTAATTGATAACTTCGGAGTAAAACTAGGTTTTTGGATTCCGATCACCACTTTATTCTTAGCAAATTTAGCGCTGCTTCCTTACATTCGTGAATGGGTTCGGCTACGCTCCCGCTCATGAGCGAGCTACGTGTAACAGGCAGAAGTGAAGATGGTTCACACCTATTACTCACTGATGCGGACGAAAAAGAATTCACACTTCGCATCTCAGATAATTTACGTGCGACTATCAATCAACCACGTCTTGCATCTGTTCCAACGGAAGCACCAGAACCAACAATTAGCATTAAAGAGTTGCAAGCTCGTTTACGTGCTGGTGCATCTATTGAAGATATTGCCCGTGAAGCAAATTGGTCATACGAAAAAGTTGAACGTTTTGCAGGTCCAATTTTGCAAGAGCGCGCATTCATTTTGTCGACTGCAAATTCACTTGTCATTAAGAACGCTGGATCTCGTGATGCGCAAACATTCCTAGAAGTAGTTACAACAAAGCTTGCAGCAAATGGTGTTGCTGCAGATGCTTTGGAATGGAATACACATCGTCGTGACGATGGTCAGTGGGTAATCAGACTTTCCTACCCTAATCGCGATGGCAACGGTGATGCAGTATGGTTCTTTAACATGTCAAAGCGTTTGATTGTTTCGGAAGATGAAGGCGCTTCTTGGATTATGGGTGAATCTGCGCCAGCTGCTTCAGTTCGCGTGCCAGAAGCAGAAATCAATCATGGTTTGGTGTACCCAAATAGCAATCCAGTTTCTAATACCGTCCAAATAAATACTGCACCAACTCCTCGCCTCTCAGTAATTCGCGAAAATGAAGATGCTGAAGATGGAGTCAAAAAACGCGCTTCAGTTCCTTCATGGGATGAAATCATGTTTGGAACTAAGAAATCTGAAGAAGATTCAGAAAATTAAATAACTAATTGCTGAAGTGGAACATTTGTTTCCACCTGAGTTAGCCCTCCATGATGACCAACCATCGCGCTCTCTAGCTTTTCTCGCGCTGGGTCAATCAAAACCGCATCAGTATTTACAATTGCAATTAAGTCTCCTGCGCGATCAGCAAACTTTTCAGGCATTGGCAAACCAAATAGCCCTGCCGAAATCGCTTCCTGATTTGTATAAACAGTAGCTACATCATTTAGCTCGCTACGCCATAGGTTGGCGATTTCCTTTGAAATTTCTGGTCGAGCTAAATAAATATGTCTTGCTCTAGGTTCTCCGGCAATTGTGGCCACTTCCGTGTTTAATAAATTATCGCGGCCAATTACTATCTTTTGGCCAACATTTAACATGCCATGATCACCGGTAATCCAGATACGGGTGCCTTTTGGTAACTTATTTCTAAGTTGCGCCACCAAGTTATCAATCATCCTAAGCGCATCAAGCCACTTCTCTGAACCATAACCTGCCACGTGGCCTGCGACATCTAAATCATTTACATATAAATAGACAAATGATGGCGTTGATTTAAGCGCTGCGGCTGTTTCTGCAACTAAATCCGCATTGAGATTGGCGCCGCGATAATTCGCACCGCGAAAAACTGCTCGAGTAAAACCAGTATCTTCATATCGCTTAGCCGCAACGTGAGTGACATTGATGCCACTACGTGCACCGATTTCAAAGAATGTATCTTTCGGTTGCCAAATAACAGGATCAACTCTTTCATCCCATTTCAAAGCATTTAAAACTCTGCCATCTGAATTTGGAACTCGAACTGTATATCCGAGCATTCCGTGTTCGTTGGGCAATGAGCCAGTTAATAAAGTTGCCAGAGATGTTGAAGTAGTTGATGGAAAGGCTGTCGTAATGTCACCAAAACTCTTGCCCGCCATAATGTTTGGCATCAAATCTGCATAATCATCCATCGCATGTGCGCCAAAACCATCAATAAGAAAGAGAACTTCACGTCCGTTTGGTGAATCACCCAAGCGAGATTCGTATTGAGAAAGACCAAGCCCTGCAAAGATTGCTGGGGTTATCTCGCTCAATTTCATGGATTTATTCTTTCATTAAAAAGGCTCTAAACTTTCAATATGAAGTTCTCTCCTGAAGTGGAAAAGGCTCTTAAGAACGGCGCGCCTGTTGTAGCGCTGGAATCAACAATCATCAGCCACGGCCTGCCTCGCCCTACCAATCTTGAAGTAGCGCGAGATGTCGAAACTATTGTGCGTGAAAACGGCGCGACCCCAGCGACAATCGCGCTTATTGATGGTGTTGCGCATGTTGGTCTAACTGATGATCAGCTAATCGCGATAGCAAATCGCGATGATGTAATCAAAGCATCAACTCGTGACTTGGCAATTGCAGAAGCTAAGCAATTATCTGCGGCAACCACTGTTGCTGCGACTGCGCATTTGGCAGCTAAAGCTGGAATTAAAGTTTTCGCAACCGGTGGCCTTGGTGGAGTACATCGTGGCGCTAATGAATCATTTGATGAATCTGCTGATTTAACTGCTCTATCACAATTAGACATGACTGTTGTATGTGCAGGCGTTAAATCGATTTTGGATGTAGCTGCAACACTTGAGCGTCTTGAGACTTACGCAATTGGAGTACTTGGGTATAAAACTAAACGTTTCCCTGGATTTTATTTGACTGATTCTGGATTTGAATTGGAGTATCAAGTAGATTCTCCAGCAGAGATTGCAAGTATTATGAAATCTCGATACAGCATGGGTACACAGACCAATGCATTAATCGTTGCAAACCCGGTTTTAAATCAGATGAATAAAGAGTTACACGATCGTTTATTAGACAGTGGTCTTAAAGCTGCTGCTGCTAATAACATTCACGGTAAAGAAACTACACCATTCCTCCTCGAATATTTCCACACTGAATCCAAGGGTGAATCGCTACGTGTTAATATCGAAATCATAAAGAGCAATAGCGCTCTAGCGGCAAAGATTGCAGCGGCGCTATGAAAAAGATCCTCTGCATGGGAGATGTCGCTCTAGACGTGATTGCGCAGTTAAAAGAGCAGATTAATTACGGAAATGACACTGCCAGCAGAATTTCAACTCACCCAGGCGGTCAGGCAGCAAACGTAGCTACTTGGATTACGCGCACCAACAATCAGGCACATTTAGTTGCTCGCGTCGGCAATGACCCAGTGGGTTTTGCGCTTATTAGCGATTTAGATAAATACGGCGTGCAGCATAAAAGTTTAATGAATTCCGGTAGGCCTTCTGGCGTAGTTGTAATTCTGGTTGATTCAAATGGCGAACGCACCATGTTTCCAGATAATGGCGCAAATGCTGATTTAGAAGTTAGCGATTTACCTGTGCTTGACGATATTGATGGCGTATTTCTCTCAGGTTATGCGCTCTTGGATTTTCGTTCAAGAGAAGCAGCGCTTGGAATGGTTCGCAAATTCCGTGAGAAAAAAATTCCAATTTTCTTTGATCCAACTACTACTGGCGCCATGAAAGCTGTTCCGAAATCAGAAATATTGGAGTGGGTTGGAATGTGTGACGGAATTTTGCTAAATAATGAAGAAGCTCGTTATTTAGGTGAAAGTGACGACATTGAGGAAGCTGAAGCGAATTTACAGAAGCTCACTCCATTAGTTGTAATCAAACTTGGTTCTCGTGGTGCAACTGGCGTTTATAAAGATCAATTTGCGAAAGTTCCAGCGGTAACAACAAATGTGGTTGATACCACCGGCGCTGGAGATTCATTTGCTGCCGGCTTCATTCCAAAGTGGCTGGAAACAAGTGACTTAGAACAAGCACTTTCAGCAGGCACTGCCCTCGCTGCAAAATGTGTTGCCACTGTTGGCGCGCGCCCTCCCTTAAATTAAATTTATCTTTGGCAGAATTTCGCATTATGGCTGCGAAGACAACCTCATCAGGTAAGGGTAAAAACTCTGGACCAAAGCCGGGCGAACACCCAGGCAAGATAGTTGATATCGATGTTTCATCAGAGATGTCCGATTCATTTTTGGAATATGCATATTCAGTTATTTACTCGCGTGCACTTCCTGATGCACGCGATGGTTTAAAACCAGTTCATCGCCGCATTCTTCATCAGATGTCAGATATGGGTCTTCGCCCTGAACGCGGACATGTAAAGAGCGCACGTGTTGTCGGTGAAGTTATGGGTAAATTGCACCCACATGGTGACGTTGCAATTTATGACGCACTTGTTCGTATGGCGCAGA
>CAZUOG010000022.1:0-14208 GCA_964622225.1 uncultured Actinomycetes bacterium
GATCCAGAGATTGCGCACGAACATGCACAAGCTGCGGTTCGACATGCAGGTCGCGTAGCTGTAGTTCGTGAAACTGCTGGTTATGCCGCATATCGAGTAGGTAAATTTGATGTTGCAATTAAGGATTTGAAAGCTGCATTTAGAATTAACGGGGATGTTTCAATCTGGCCAGTACTTGCCGATTGCGAACGCGGTTTAGGTCGACCACGTAAAGCACTTGAATTGGCAGGAGCGCCAGAGGCGAAGAAACTTGCGAAAGAGCAAGCTGTTGAACTTCGAATTGTTGCTGCAGGTGCACGTCGTGATTTAGGGGAAATTGATGCAGCAGTTGTCACGTTGCAAACAAATGATTTAAATACCGAAAATGATTCTTGGGCGATTCGACTTCGTTATGCCTATGCTGATGCGTTAGCGGCAGCGGGTCGCGCGGACGAAGCCAAAAAATGGTTTAGAAAGTGCGCAGATATAGATTTAGAAGATTCTACTGACGCTGCAGAACGTTGTGAATAACTCAAAATATTTGTCTTAGCGTAGATCTTTAATAACTCCATCGCTTAATTACATGGAGGAAAAATGTCAACAAAAACAGATAATGCAAAGATTGTCGAAGAACTCGATTACTCTTTAAATGACGTCGCACTACGGGGCTGGGTAACAACTACCGCATCCGAAAGAGAGCTCCCAAGTGGTGATTTGGTAGTGCAATTTCGCATCGCAATAACTCGCCCCGAAGGTGGCGTTGACACCATTGATTTAGAGAGCTGGAGCGCCAAGACCAGACGAACTGCAGCTTCACTTAAAGATGGTGAATGGGTGGAGATTTCAGGCTCAATTCGTCGAAGATTTTGGAAGAGCGGGGCGGGACTTGCAAGTCGTTGGCAAGTCGTAACCAGCGAAATCAAACGACTTTAACTTCAAGGGGTTCGCGGTAAAGTTATCGTGTGGCTATAAAAGATTTACGCGATAACTTAAAGCGACTCAAAGATGCTGATCCAGTCGAACTGGCTAGCCAAGTAAATGGTTGGTTGCAAGAGAGTGGTGAGGCAATTCGCCTTAGAGTTGAAGATGAAGTCGAGAAGGCCGTTACCAAGAGAGGTTTTGTTAAACGTTCTGAGTTTCAAAAGCTTGAAGCACGTATTGCTGCCTTAGAAGTTAAGCCAAAGCGGGCAAGCAAGAAGAGCACAGCTAAGAAGCCAGCAACCAAAAGTGCTACAAAGCCAGCTAAGAAGCCAGCAAAAAGGAAGGTTAAGAAATGAGTCAGATTGATTTAGATCAGATTCGTGCAGAGCTATCTGAGATTGAAGGCTCACAACTTCCTGAACACGTTGCTAGATATGAAGCGCTACATGCAAAGTTAACTGAAGCATTAAAGAGTATCGACGAGATTTAATTGAAGAACCGTTTAGATTCCGAATTGGTCCGTCGTGGACTTGCGCGTTCGCGCGAAAATGCAGCTGATTTAATTGAATCACGTTCGGTTTTAGTAAACGGAATTCCTGCCACAAAATCCGCATCGCAAGTAGATGCTGAAACTTCAATTGTGATTCAAGGCGATCGCGATGATTTCGTATCTCGTGGTGGCCATAAACTGGCCGGAGCGCTAGATGCATTTCCGCAGATAAAAGTTGAAGGCAAACGTGCACTTGATGCTGGTGCATCTACTGGTGGTTTTACCGATGTCTTGCTTCGCCGTGGTGCATCTGAAGTTGTCGCGGTAGATGTTGGATATGGGCAATTAGCGTGGGAGCTTAGACAAGACCCTCGAGTAAAGATTCTAGATCGCACCAATATTCGTCATTTAACGGGTGAACAGGTAGGAGAACCGGTCGATTTAATCGTTGCGGATTTATCTTTCATTTCATTAACTCTTGTTTTGCCAGCGTTGGCAGCAGTTTCAAAACCTGAAGCTGATTATTTGTTGATGGTCAAACCGCAATTTGAGGTAGGACGTGAACATTTAGGTGCGGGTGGAGTAGTTCGTGATCCAGCACTTCGTAAAGCAGCAGTATTAGATGTATCAGAGAGCGCATTTGATGTCGGTCTTGGAACTTTAGGAATTGTTGCGTCATCGCTGCCAGGTCCTGCGGGAAATGTTGAATATTTCCTGTGGCTTCGACGCGGTGCCGGGGAAATCAACGAAGCTCATTTAGATGCAGCGATTGCGATTGGTCCGCAGTGATGGCAAATCAAACACGTAAAGCAATCTTTGTTGTAAATCGAAATCGTCAAGAAGCAATCGATGCTGAGAGCAAAATCAAATCTCTCTTAACTGATTTCGAATTTGTGGATGGCTCTGAGGCTGAGATCGTGATCGTACTTGGTGGCGATGGAACTATTTTGCGTGGCGCAGTTGTAGCAAGACGTTTAGGTGTCCCGTTACTCGGAATAAATTTAGGTCGAGTTGGATTTATGGCCGAAGTCGAGAAGAGCACCTTCGAAGAGATTGCTAAGGCAATCATTGACAAGACGTATGTAATTGAACCCCGCCTAATTTTGGAATACGAAATCGAACGTGCAGGCGCAAAAGCAGCTAGCGGCTGGGCGCTAAACGAAGTAACGATTGAGTGCGAACAAGGCACAATGATCGAACTCTTGCTACAAATAGATGGGCGACCAATTAGCAGTTGGTGGGCAGATGGATTAATTGTTGCTACTCCAACTGGCTCTACTGCTTATGCATTTAGCGTTGGTGGCCCAATTATTTGGCCGCAGACCGATGCGTTGGTAGTTACGCCAATTGCAGCCCACGCACTATTTACCCGTCCACTTGTAATTCCGCCAACGTCAGATATTGCGATTGATATTCTCTCTGAAGATGGAATTGTTAAAGCCGATGCGCTGCGCTTTGAAGGCTTATTGGTCGGAGATCGCGTGAAGGTGAAGCGCGCAACGGATCCAATTAAATTAGCGCACGTTCGCGGTAGTAATTTCAGCGATCGTTTAGTCGCTAAATTCAAACTTCCAGTTGAAGGTTGGCGCGGTGCGTAAAAGACCAACGCTCAATGAAATTTCGATTTCGGGCATTGGAGTAATTGAGAAATCAAATCTTGAGTTTGGCCCTGGTTTAACTGTAATTACCGGTGAAACCGGTGCTGGTAAAACCATGGTTTTAACTGCTCTTAATTTGGTGCTAGGTGGAAAAGCAGATTCCGCACTTGTACGTCACGGCCAAGAGCGCGCAATTGCAAATGCAACTTTTCAAATTCCAAATGATTTTGCCTCTAGATTTGATGAAAAGGGAATCATTTCTGAAGATGGCGAGTTGATTCTTACCCGCACAGTTACCAAAGATGGAAAGTCAAAAGCGGTGGCTAGTGGATCAGCAGTTAGCGCATCTGCGCTGCAGGAAATTTCTGAAGAGTTGGTGATGGTTCATGGACAAGCTGCCAGCCAAACTTTGACTAAGAGCGCTAAACATCTAGAACTTTTAGATCTCTATGCGAATACAAATTTAGAAAAGTTCCAAAACTTTTTTACTGACGCAGCTGAGCTAGCTAAGCGAATTAAAGCGATGAAGAGTGCAGGTCGTGAACGTGAAAGAGAACTTGAACAACTTCGCGAATTTGCTGCTGCCTTTAAGAAGATAAAACCGCAAGCCGGAGAACTCCAAGAGGTAAACGATGAGATTAGTCGTTTAAATTCAATCGAGGGGCTTACAAGTACAGCGGGGCAGGCAAGTGGCATCATCGAAGACGATGAGTCTGGAGTATTAACGCAGTTAGGTAGCGCGCGTAAGTCACTTGAAAAGGCGGTGACGCTTGATCCATCGCTTTCTGATATTTCAGATAAATTAAATGAAGCGTTCTTTGAGGTTCAGGATATCGCGGCAAATCTAGCTAGCTATTTATCCGACCTAGCGGCAGATCCAACCAGACTTGAATATTTGCAAAATCGTAAAGCAGAATTAAATTCATTTATTAAGCGATATTCCAAATCAACCTCTAGCGATACAAATCAGGCTCTACATGAATTAATCGAACAGGCTGCAAATCTCGATAGCCAAATTAGCGACCTTGAAGGTGGAGATGATCGAATAGCAGAGCTTGAGAAAGAGCTAAAGAGCCTGCAAGCAAAGTGCGTCACCCAAGCATCAAATATTTCCAAAGCCCGTGGCGCTGCCGCAACCAAATTATCAAAAGCGGCATCCGAAGAAATTCATGCGTTATCAATGCCAAATACAAACTTGGTTGTAGAAGTTAAGAGCGGAATTGAGTTCTCTGAACTTACTAATAATGGTTTTGATGAAGTAAATTTCTTTTTGCAAACACATAAAGACGGACCACTTGTTTCAATTGCTAAAGGTGCATCAGGTGGAGAACTTTCTCGTGTAGCACTTGCGATAGAAGTTGTAATTGCAATGAATGAAGAAATAGGTACATACATATTTGATGAAGTCGATGCTGGCGTTGGCGGAAAAGCTGCGATCGAAGTTGGTAGACGCTTAAAAGAACTCTCAAAAGTTGCGCAAGTGATTGTGGTGACGCACCTACCTCAGGTAGCAGCGTGGGGAGATACGCACTTCGTTGTTTCTAAGGACGAGAAGGGTTCTGTTTCATTAAGTCAGGTGCGTAAAGTCTCATCTGATAAGCGTATTGAAGAGATTGCACGCATGTTGGCAGGTCATGAAACATCAGAATCGGCCCGTAAACACGCAGAGGAGCTAATTGCGCTCTCACGTTAGAAATTAATGATAAGTTTCTCTCCCATGAGCAATTCTCATGTGACTAAACATTTATTTGTAACTGGCGGAGTCGCCTCAAGTCTCGGAAAAGGTCTAACCGCCTCCAGTCTTGGCCGTTTAATGGTGGCACGTGGACTAAGAGTCACAATGCAGAAGCTGGATCCATATCTAAATGTTGATCCTGGCACCATGAATCCTTTTCAACACGGTGAAGTTTTTGTAACTGAAGATGGCGCTGAGACCGATTTAGATATCGGACACTATGAACGTTTCTTAGATCGCGCTCTTTCAGGTGATGCGAACGTAACTACCGGCCAGGTTTATTCAAGAGTTATTGCTCGCGAACGACGCGGAGAATATCTTGGCGAAACAGTTCAAGTTATTCCGCACATTACAAATGAAATTAAAGAACGAATGTTGGCTTTTGATGGACCAAATGTTGATTTAGTTATCACTGAAATCGGTGGAACTGTCGGTGATATTGAATCACAACCTTTTCTAGAAGCAGCTCGCCAGATTCGCCAACAAGTTGGCCGTGACAACGTTTTCTATTTGCATATTTCTTTGGTTCCATACATCGGACCATCCGGAGAATTAAAAACCAAGCCGACCCAGCACTCAGTAGCGGCGCTTCGAAGTATTGGTATTGCGCCAGATGCGGTAGTGCTTCGTTCTGATCGACAGATTCCTGATTCAGTAAAGCGAAAAATTTCTGCGATGTGCGACGTCGATCAAGAAGCGGTCGTTGCCGCGGTGGATGCACCTTCAATTTATGACATCCCAAAAGTGCTATTTAACGAGGGGTTGGATGCATATGTGGTCCGTCGCCTTGGGTTAAAGGCAAAAGATGTTAATTGGGGAGATTGGGGAGCACTGCTTGAAGTGGTTCACAACCCGCAACATCACGTCAAAATTGCGCTAGTTGGTAAGTACATTGATTTACCAGATGCTTATCTTTCAGTTACAGAAGCACTTCGCGCTGGTGGCTTTGCAAATAAAGCAAAGGTTGAAATTAAATGGGTACCGTCAGATGAATGTGCAACACCAGAAGGTGCCAAGAAAGCGTTATCTGATGTGGATGCAATATGTATTCCTGGTGGATTTGGAGTTCGTGGCATCGAAGGAAAAGTAGGCGCTCTTAATTTTGCTCGCTTAAATAAGATTCCAACTTTAGGTCTTTGTCTTGGTTTGCAATGTATGGTGATTGAAGGTGCAAGAAATCTTGCTGGGATTGCTGATGCCAACTCTGCTGAGTTTGCACCTGATACAAAGGCTCCCGTTATTGCAACTATGGAAGATCAGTTAGCAAATGTTTCAGGTGAAGGAGACCTAGGCGGCACGATGCGTCTTGGTTCTTATAAAGCTGCTCTAAAAGCAGGTTCGATTGTTGCAGAGGTTTATGGTACAACTGAAATCACAGAGCGCCATCGCCATCGTTACGAAGTGAACAATAAATATCGTGGTCAGATTGCAGAAGCAGGAATGGTATTTAGTGGCATGAACAGTGAAAGAGATTTAGTCGAATTCGTGGAATTGCCACGGGATGTTCATCCTTACTATGTTGGCACTCAAGCTCACCCAGAATTTAAGTCAAGACCAACAAATCCGCATCCACTTTTTACAGGTTTAATTAGAGCTGCAATTCAGAAACAATAAAAGAGTTAACATACCTACATGATTATTGGAGTACCAAAAGAGATAAAGACTCTTGAAGCTCGCGTAGCTCTAACTCCTGCTGGCGTACGTGAATTAGTTAAGAATGGCCATAAAGTTATTATTGAAACTGGTGCCGGAGTCGGTTCTGCAATCACCAATGATGATTTCCTCGCTGAAGGCGCAGAAATTTCACCAGATGCAAAGAGTGTCTGGGATCGCGCAGAGATGATTATGAAGGTCAAAGAACCTCTGCCTTCTGAATATCCATTCATGAAGAAAAGTCAGATTCTTTACACCTATCTTCACCTTGCAGCATCTAAAGAGTGCACCGATGCGTTAATCAAGGCAGAGAATATTGCGATTGCTTATGAGACTGTAGAAGTAAATGGCCAGTTGCCATTGCTCGCACCAATGTCTGAAGTTGCGGGAAGACTTTCAACTCAAGTCGGCGCAACTGCACTGCAAAAGCCAAATGGTGGTCGTGGCGTACTTTTGGGTGGCGTACCAGGAGTTCGTCCTGGCAAAGTTGTTGTAATCGGTGGTGGAGTAGCAGGGCTAAATGCGGCTGTTATGGCTAGAGGTCTTGGTGCTGATGTGACAATTTTGGATCGCAGCACCGCGCGTCTTCAATACATTGACTCACTCTTTAACGGAACTATTAAGACATTGATGTCTAACGATCACGCGATCGAACAAGAAGTAGTAGCGGCTGATCTAGTAATTGGCGCAGTTTTGATTCATGGTGCTAAAGCTCCAAAGTTGGTAAGTAACGCCTTGGTAGCAAAGATGAAACACGGATCTGTTTTGGTAGATATCGCTATTGATCAAGGTGGATGCTTTGAAGATTCACGACCTACAACGCATGCCGAACCTACCTATCAAGTACACAATTCGATTTTTTATTGCGTTGCCAATATGCCTGGTGCGGTACCGGTTGCTTCTACTTACGCACTTACAAATGCGACGTTGCCATATGCAGTAGCAATCGCAAATAAGGGTTGGAAGAAAGCCCTTGGCGAAAACGCTGATTTAGCAAAGGGCCTAAATGTTTGCGAAGGTAAAGTAGTTTACGAAGCTGTAGCAACTGCCCATGGATATCAATACTCTAAATTCATTTATTGATTATCTCCGCGTCGAAAAGGGTGCCGCGGCCAATACCGTCGCGGCTTATCGCAGAGATTTAACGAAGTATTTAAATTGGCGCCTCAACAATCCAGATGCACCAATCAAAGAGTATGCATTTAGTATTAAAGATTTAGCCCCAACATCCCTAGAACGAAATTACAGTGCGGTTCGGTCTTTTCATAATTATTTAAATCGCGAATTTCAGATTCCCGATCCAACAGATGGTCTACCAGAAACAGGGAAGCGACAGAGACTTCCAAAGGCTTTATCGGTTGATGAAGTAACTAATTTAGTTGAAGCAGCGAAGGATCCGAGTAATCCGATTTCGCTTCGTGATTATCTATTACTCGAATTGCTCTACAGCACCGGTGCACGTGTCTCAGAAGTTGTTGGCATTAATTTAAACGATATTACAGAGAGCAATGTGGGCGGTGAGAGTATTTGGGTTCTTAAATTAAGAGGTAAAGGCGGTAAGGAGCGAATAGTTCCGCTTGGTTCCTATGCCAAGAGCGCAATAGATGATTATCTAGTTCGCTGCCGACCATCTTTACTTAAGAAATTAAATGAATCCGCACTTTTTCTTAACAACAGAGGTACGCGTTTATCTCGCGTAAGCGCTTGGGAAATAGTTAAGAGCGCCGCTGCAAAGTCAGGTCTGAACGCGAGAGTAACCCCGCATATATTCCGTCATTCATATGCAACACATTTGTTAGATGGTGGCGCGGATATCCGTGTAGTGCAAGAGTTACTTGGTCACTCATCTGTTACAACAACCCAGATTTATACTTTAATCACAATAGATAAGGTGCGCGAGTCTTATCGACTGGCGCACCCTAGAGCTTAATTATTGTCTTTATAGACCGCGTAAACGTCGGGCGAGAATTGAATTTTCTCCCTTTGCTTCCAAGTCAGAGATGATTACCGCTAGTGATTCGCGAACAATTCGTCCACGATCAGCGGCTAAACCTAAGTCTCCACGAAGAAGAATGCGCGCTTGATCTAAATCAAAAAGTTCATCTGGTGATAAGTAAACAGTGATTTTTTCATCATGACGTTCACGTCCTGATGGTGTACGTGCAGTGGTTGCGCGACGACGTTGAGTCTGACGAACCGCGCCTGATTTCTTTGCTGGCTTGGTTGCTTCAATTGGCATTACTGCATCTTCTGTAGCAACTACATCTGGAACTGAAACTAACGGCTTGGTGCGGAATAGCTCATCCGCACCTGGCAATGATGCACGACGGCTCATTTTGCTCCTCCTCGTGAAATTAGTTCGCGGGCTAAGCGACGATAAGCGTTAGCCGCTCCTGAATTCTGTGCGTATTGAACAATCGGTTCGCCTTTAACTGAACTCTCTGAAAAACGAATTGTCTTTGCGATAATTGTTTCAAAAGTATCAGCAGGGAATTGTTCGACAATACGAGCAAGAACTTCGCGGTTATGTACAGCGCGACGGTCGTACATTGTTGCCAAAATTCCAGCAAGTTTTAGATCAGGATTTAGCGCTTGGCGAACCTTATTTAAGTTGTTATTAAGTTCGATAAATCCGTGAAGTGAGAACCATTCACATTGCAATGGCACGATTACTTCATCAGATGCAACTAGCGCGTTAATTGCCAATTGGCCCATTGTTGGTTGGCAGTCGATAAGAATTACATCGTAGAAATCTTTTAGCGGAGCAAGAACGCGTTTTAAGAAAAATTGGCTTCCGATCTCAGCGCCGAGTACTGTTTCTGCTGTTGCTAATTCGCGGTTGGCAGGTAGAAAATCAAGACCAGCATATGAACTCTTCAAAACAATATCTTCTGGATTATGCGCCGGATCCATGATTGCGTAATAAACAGTCTCTTCTTTTGGAAGTTCATTTCCGCGCACGCCAAGACCAAGTGTCATGCCACCTTGAGGATCAAAATCAACAAGTAGTACACGACGGCCTAATTCAACGAGCGCTGCGCCGAGATTGATTGTGGTTGTTGTTTTGCCAACGCCACCTTTTTGATTAAAAATTGAAATTACCTTTGCACCACCATGGGCTGCAAGCGGTGTTGGTTTCGGAAGTGTCTTCGCAACTGAATCAGTTAGTGATGCAGTGGTGACAACTTCTTCAAATGTCGATTTAGCGTTCAAGCGTTAAACCTGCCTTTCCTGGTGGAAACTTAGGCGCAGGAGCTTCAATAGGCAAGTTCCTTTCACGGTTTATACGTATAAATACGATAGGTTTTGCGCACTATGGAGCTGCTTGAAAACCCAATAGAACAACCTGAAATGTCGGGTTTTGCAGTTCATCTTGAGAATTTTGACGGTCCATTCGACCTATTGCTGCAACTTATCTCACGTCACAAAATGGACGTAACTGAAGTGGCGCTCTCGCTTGTGACAGACGAATTTATCGGTTACATCCGAAAGCTTGAAGAGAGCGGCGAAGGTTGGCAGCTAGATCAAGCGACTGAATTCTTAGTTGTTGCCGCAACGCTTTTAGATTTGAAAGCAGCGAAGTTATTGCCTCAAGGTGAAGTTGAGGATGAGGCTGACTTAGCGCTGCTCGAAGCGCGCGATCTGCTCTTCGCTCGACTTCTGCAATATCGCGCATTCAAAGAAATCGCAGCCACCTTTGCCGAGCGAATCTCTCTGGCTGAAAAGAGATTTGCACGAACGACGGCGCTCGATCCACATTTTGCATCCCTCTTACCAGAAGTATTAATTGGTGTTGGCCCGGCGAGATTTGCGGTTATCGCCGATCGCGTTCTCTATCCAAAAGCGCCACCTGTAGTCTCAGTCGAGCATATCCACCGTCCATTGGTAAGCGTTGCCGAACAGACTAAGTTTGTGGTTGCCGCCCTACGACTTGCAAAACACTTAAGTTTTAGGGCCTTAGTCCATGATGCCGAGGAGCCAATGGTGGTTGTTGCAAGATTCTTGGCGCTCCTAGATTTATACCGCAGCGGCTCTCTTCGCTTCGAACAGCTCGAGGCCTTCACAGACCTGCAAATTAGCTGGGTGGGTTCAGAGAGCGGCGAGATTGCGATTTCAGATGAATTTGATACAACTGTGACTCTTGAGGAGGCAGACGATGAATGAACTCCACCGCTCGATTGAAGCGATCTTAATGGTAGTTGATGAGCCGGTCTCCGAGACCACGCTGGCGAGCATCCTTGAGCATACCGTTGAAGAGGTCGAAGGTGCTCTGGATGAGATCGTAAGCAGCTATGAGGGTCGAGGTTTCGAACTAAAGAAGATTAACGGCGGATGGCGGTTTTACAGCCACCCAGACCACGCCAGCGTCGTTGAACGTTTCGTCCTAGATGGCCAACAGAGCCGTCTTACTCAAGCCGCCCTTGAAACACTAGCGGTAATTGCCTACCGCCAACCGATTTCCCGTGCGCGTGTCTCGGCCATTCGCGGGGTGAACGTCGAAGCGGTTATGAAGACTTTAGTTAACCGTGGGTTGGTAGAAGAGGCGGGAGTCGAAGGGGAGTCTGGTGCGATTCTCTACAAGACCACCAGTTATTTCCTCGAACGCTTGGGCGTGAATTCAATTGAAGATCTGCCAGCACTTGCTCCATATCTGCCTGATCTGGCAGCGCTTGATGAAGTTTTAGATTCATTAACAGACTAGTTCGACTTTAATGTAATATTAAGGCACTTACGAAAGATGGGAATCTTGCGAAATGGCTTCAAAGTTCAGTTCAAACTCTGGGAATAATCCCGAAAAAATACGTTTAAACAAGTACATTGCTGACGCAGGCGTAACTAGTCGCCGCGGCGCCGATTCACTAATTGAAGCTGGGCGCGTAATGGTAAATGGCAAACGAATCACCGAACTAGGCTTCAAAGTCGATAAAAAGTCTAAAGTAGAAGTTGATGGTGAAACAATTTACTTAGCAATGACTAAGATTTATTTAGCACTCTATAAACCAAGAGGCGTTCTTTCCACGATGTATGACCCAGAAGGACGTCCATCTTTGGCAGAACTTATGGAGTTTCGAAAAGAGAGACTTTTCCATGTTGGGCGTCTGGATAAGGAGTCCGAAGGCTTAATTCTTCTGACTAACGATGGTGAAATCACCTTTCGAGCTACCCACCCTAGCTATGGTTTAGAAAAAACCTACCTGGTGCAGTACGACGGGGAGTTGCCGAAAGATGCAAAATCAACCCTGACAAAGGGTGTCGAACTCGAGGATGGAATCGGTCGAGTTATCGGGTACAAAGAGTTACCGAATAACTGGCTAGAATTAAAAATCCACGAAGGTCGCTATCACATCATCCGCAGACTAATGGAGGCAATCGGGGTAGAGGTGATCAGATTGGTACGCAGCCAATTCGGCCCGATACTTCTTGGAGATATGAAAGAAGGGCGTTGGAGAGATCTAAATGACGTCGAAGTGGCTAATTTATATGCAGCTTTAAATTTATAACTGTAAAGCTATTTATTGACAATATCAAAATATCGATAAATAGTTTTATTAATAGAATTAACAAATAAATAGTGTTTTATCGACAATTGCAAAGGCAAAATTTGGTTTAAAAATAGTTATATCGACAATAATGCACTTCCGATTTCGCTTCCTATGGATTGGTCCAAAGGGGTGAGAAATTGAATTTATTGATAAAACGAGATGTAGTAATAGAGGTATTTCTAAATCCAACAGAAATACTAAAGAGAAAGGTAAACTCTCGACATGAACTTGAGGGCTATTAGAGGGGCGATTCAGGTGGGTGCAAACACCCCTGAAGAGATTGCCTCTGGAGTAAAGGAACTCTTGCCTGCCATTTTGGAGGCGAACTCTTTAACTGCCGATCAAGTCATTTCTGTGATTCTTACCTGCACCCCTGATTTGAATGCAGCGTTCCCGGCAGCATTTGCACGTGAAATTGGCTTTGGTGCCGTGCCTTTGCTCTGCGCCGTAGAGATGGATGTACCGGGCGCTTTACCTTTGGTAATACGCGTAATGCTCCATGCGGAGCTCCGCGACAATGCAAACCACGTCTATTTACGTGGAGCTACGGCACTTAGACGAGATCTGGCGCAGTAATCTAAATGAAAATCGTGGTTATTGGTGCAGGGCTTATCGGGACTTCAATTGCGCTGGGTGCAAGACGCGCTGGTGCAGATGTTGAACTCTTTGATGAGGATGGTCGCGCCCAAAACCTTGCAAATGATTTAGTCCTATCACGCAAGATCGATAATCCAACTATTGTCGTTGTCGCAACCCCGACAAGCGCGCTAAGTGCTGTACTACGCAAGTTTAAAACTTTATATCCAAAGTCGACGTTTATAGATATTGGCAGTACAAAAACTAAAGTTCAAGTGGAAGTACAAAAAGATAACGCACTTGCATCAAGATTTGTGCCAACTCATCCTATGGCAGGTCGCGAATTGGATGGGGCAGAGGCAGCACAATCAGATCTCTTCGTTGGAAAAAGTTGGATTATTACCCCGCTACCCGAGACAAGTGGTGAGTCAATCGCGTTAGTTAAAGAGTTAATTGAGAAGCTTGGCGCCAGAGTAATTGCAATGAGCGCCGAAGATCATGATGCAGCGGTTGCATCAGTTAGCCATCTGCCACAGATAGTTTCATCGCTTTTAGCGGCGCAGCTTGAGAATAAGAGCAGTGATTATTTGGCTCTTGCAGGTACTGGTGTAATCGATACCACGAGGATTGCAGGCTCAAATCCTGATCTTTGGCGCGAAATTCTCATTTTAAATCGCGAAGCACTTATGCCGTTGCTCAAAGATTTCCAAAAAGATTTATCGACATTGATCGAAACATACGATGTACAGAGTGTTTTGGAGCGAGGTAGGAAAGGTCGTCAAGCGCTTCCGGGCAAACACCGAACTGCTTCTCGCAATTACACATTCTTGCCGGTGGTCTTGGAAGATAAACCAAATCAGTTGGCATTACTTTTCGATGAATGTGCAAAAGCGAATGTGAACGTGGAAGATATAACTATTGAGCATTCGCCAGAACAAGAGACGGGTTTAGTTTTGTTAGCACTTAGCGCAAGCAACGCAGATGTTTTGCAGAAGCATTTAGCAGCATCTGGTTGGCGTGTTCATCCACCACGATTGGAGAAGTAATGCCAATTATTGTTGCGATGGATGGCCCAAGTGGCGCTGGGAAATCAAGTACTTCTAAATCTGTTGCAAAACGCGCTGGGTGGAATTATTTGGATACCGGTGCTCTTTATCGCGGCGCAACTTGGCTTGCAATCGAGAAGAAGATTACAAGCGCCAATGAATTAATTGAAGCACTGATAGATAACCCATTAACTTTTAGTTCAGATCCTGAGAAGCCAACACTTAAGTGCGGCAAAAAAGATATTACCGATGTAATTCGCAGAGAGGAAATAACTTCTGCTGTATCGACTTTTGCGGCAATGCCTGAGGTACGTTCTGAACTATTGGCGCTGCAACGAAAAATAATCAATGATGCACAACGCGGAATAGTAGTTGAAGGTAGAGATATCGGAACAGTTGTGGCTCCTCAGGCACATTTGAAAGTATTCCTAACCGCAGATTTAGATGCTCGTGCAAAACGTCGTGAAGCGGAATTAAAAACAGATCAAAATTTGTCCGAATCACTTGCAGCTCGTGATGAGAAGGATTCCACTCGAAAAACTTCTCCTTTGGAAAAGGCAATTGATGCGGTAGAAATCGATTCAACTGAAATTAATCTTGATGAAACAGTTGCATTGATTTGGGAGCTCTTAAAAGAGCGCCAATTGTTGGGACTGCCTATCGTTGC
>CAZUOG010000023.1:0-13956 GCA_964622225.1 uncultured Actinomycetes bacterium
TTTACCTGGCGGGCGCTTAGGCCGGATGGGTCTTTTGAGGAAGCTTTGCTCATGGCTTAAGGGTGACATAGGCTGGAAAAAAAATCAAACATTTGTTCGAAAATTTCTTGACCTTTGTCGGTGGGGTGCCTTATGGTTCTCTTATTCGAACAGGTGTTCGAAAAACCTTCCCCAAGGTTTTGCGAAAGCAGGAGCCAGAGACCATGAGCCAGATCCGTCAATCAAAGAGAAGCCGTAAAGCAAATATTCGCCTTGCCCGCTTCCTCGTGGTCCTCTCTCTTACCACCGTATTCGGAGCAGGTTTTGCGATGCAGGCTGGTGCTGGATCAAAAGTTGTTCCAACAAAACCAGATTCATATGTAACAGTGACAGTCGCTCCTGGCGAAACCATCTGGTCAGTTGCAAAGGCGCTAAATAACGGTGGAGACGTGCGCGAACTTGTTGATCAAATCATCAAAGTAAATGGTCTGTCATCAAGTGATTTAACAGCCGGAAGCAAAATCCGCGTTCCGCTAAATTAAATCAATTAACTTTTAAGCAGTAATCACAAAACTATTTGTCATAGCCCTTGTCGGCAACCAGATGTTATTTCCCGGCGCACTAGCAGTTAGTGTGCAAGTTCCAACCGCCAACATATTTACCTTTAAACCATCGACAGTACAAACATTTGGGGTATTTGAAATCACTGTTGGTTGAATTAAATAACCTCTCATCACCGATTTTGAAGCAAGTGAAAGATAAGGATTCAGTACCAGTCCTAATTTCTGCCATGTCGCAAGCGAATACTTCTCTTGCCAGCCGCCTAAGAAAATTGATTGATTAAATTTATTTACCAGATTCGGAATCTGTTCCTCAGTTGCAGTGGGATCAATCTTTGGATATTGAGCAGGATCAATTACCACATTTCCGCACTTAACAGCTGACTTGGTTTTGCTTCCAGTTGTCGCCGCTGTTCCTCCGTCCAATACTGCATTCCAGCAAGTTGTTGCGGCATTGCCACCATTAATTGTGTATGGAGGGCGCCAAGTTGCTGCGGTGCCCACCTTTGGAGTCGTCATGATGTAACTCCAATCCGATGTTGAACAGCCAAGCGCATTGCATTGCTGGACTGCAAATACATACCAAGTGCTTGGCTTTAAGCCAGTTGCAGAGTGATATGTATTTGAAGTTAAGACATCTACGCGGGTGTCATTTTTTGGATCTCCGTAAGCATTTAACGTGACTTCCCAACGAATTACTTTGTAACCGTAATTAGCAATTCCGCCTGTAGAAGTACTCGGAACCCATTCGACGTCAACTTGGGTATCGGAAATAACCTTTGTTAAAACTGGAGCTGGATAACCAGGAGCGCTAAACCAAGTTGCAACATTTGAAGGCTCTGAGGGTGCGCTATCGCCGCTCTTTGAGTTAGCTACAACGGTAAATGTGTAGCCAACATATGGCTTAAAGCCGGTAGATGGGAATGTGCATTGGTTTTGATTTGAACCTGAAACCTTGCAAGTTTGGCCGCCGGAAGAAGTTACGGTGTAACCGGTTATGCCGGTTTGAACGCTAGGCAAAGACCAATTAACCATATAGCCCTGCTCAACTTTGAAATAAGCCCCTACGTTTGTAGGTGTTGGAGCCGCAGCTGTTGCTGGCGAAAGGCTAAGAGCAGTTAAAGAGAATGTTAAAGCGATAAGTAACTTCTTCATTCCCCTATTTTACAAATAGGGTCACAAAATCATCGGCACGCATCGCAGTTAGCTGGTCAAAATTAAGCGTTGCGCTCTCTATCTTTTCAGTTTGAGCTTGATCGTAAATACGGCGCAAATTGGTTTTGTATTTCTCAACCAACAATGGCAAGCCCTCATCGCGGCGGAACTTATGTCCCACTGGGTACTCGACAACTATTTCGTCGCTCTTGGATCCATCATTAAACTCAATGGTTATTGCATTTGCAATCGAGCGCTTCTCTGGGTCGTGGTAGTCGGCAGTAAATTTTGTATCTTCTATGCAGCTGATCTTCTCGCGAAGCGCATCAATGCGCGAATCAGCAGCAATTTCATCTTCGTAATCTTTTGCAGTTAGTCGTCCAAAAATTAGAGGAACGGCAACCATGTATTGCACACAATGATCACGATCAGCTGGATTATTTAGCGGACCCTTCTTATCGATGATTCGGATACATGCTTCATGGGTGCGAATCGTGACGTTTTTAATGTCATCACTGCTCTTGCCGTTTACTTTCATCCAGTTATGTAAAGTAAAAGCTGCTTCACAAGCCGTTTGTGAATGAAATTCTGCCGGGAATGAGATTTTAAAGAGCACGTTTTCCATTACGTAAGAACCGTATAGTCGTTGAAATTTAAAGTGATTTCCCTTGAAGGAAACGTCGTAAAAACCCCAAGTCTTAGCGGTAAGTGCTGATGGATACCCCATTTCTCCAAGCTTTGCCATTAACGCTAAACGCACTGCGCGAGAGGTGGCATCTCCTGCTGCCCAAGATTTACGTGAACCTGCATTTGGAAAATGGCGATAAGTACGAAGCGATTGACCATCTACCCAGGCAAGTGAAACCGCATTTAATGTCTCATCGCGAGTTAAACCCATCATCTGGCAAACAACTGCAGTTGAAGCAACTTTCACCAGAATAACGTGATCTAAACCGACTTTGTTAAAAGAATTCTCTAAAGCAATACAACCTTGGATCTCATGAGCTTTGATCATTGCAGTCAAAACATCTCTCACTGATAATTGTTTTTGACCGCTGCGATTTAACCAATCTGCAACCGCCAAGATCGCGCCTAAGTTATCGCTCGGGTGTCCCCATTCAGCTGCAAGCCAAGTGTCATTGAAATCTAACCAACGAATTGCAGCGCCAATATTAAATGCACCCTGCACCACATCTAACTCAAAATTAGTTCCAGGAACTCGAACCCCGTTTTCAACTTTTGTTCCTGGAACAATTGGGCCAAGTAATTTTGTGCATGCAGGATATTCAAGAGCTTCAAGTCCGCAACCAATGGTGTCAATCAGACAAGACCATGCAGTTTTGTATGCGAGTTCAGATTTCACTTCATAATTCAATGCGTAATCAACTATGTCCTGAATTTCCTGATCAAATGGTTGATTAGATTTGGTGATGTGAGATGACAACTAGCGCTCCTCTATTTTCTTAAATTTCAAATCTTCTGGGCCGGTGTAGTTGGCCGATGGGCGAATTATTTTTCCGTCAGCTCGCTGTTCAATGACGTGAGCAGCCCAACCTGTAATACGCGCCATAACGAAGATAGGTGTAAAAAATGAAGTCGGAATCTTCATTGCGTTGTATGCAACTGCACTAAACCAATCTAAATTTGGGAACATCTTCTTTAAATCCCACATCACTGTTTCAAGCCGTTCGGCAATGTCATATAACGTGCGATTATCAGCACTTAAATCTTTGGCAATTGATTTGATGATTGGGTTACGTGGATCTCCAATTGTGTAAACCGGGTGGCCAAAACCAATTACTACTTCTTTATTCTCCACGCGCTTTTTGATGTCAGCTTCTGCCTCATCTGGATTTGCATAGCGCTCTTGAATTTCCAACGCTACTTCATTGGCTCCACCATGTTTAGGTCCGCGTAAAGCGCCTATTGCCCCGGTGATGGATGAGTAAATATCGCTTCCTGTGCCTGCAATGACGCGAGCTGTAAATGTAGAAGCGTTAAATTCATGTTCTGCATAGAGAATGAGAGAAGCATGCATTGCATCTTCCCATTCTTTACTTGGCACTGCACTATGCAACATTTCCAAGAAATGTGCTCCGATTGAATCGGCATCTGTGCTGCATTCGATTCGCACACCATTATTTGAAAAGTGATACCAATAGCAGAGCATCGAAGGCGTTGCCGCGATTAAGCGATCAGCTATTTCCTTTGCGCCATTTTCTAAATGTCCGTCGTGCTCTGGTTCGATAGTTCCCAGAGTTGAAACGCCGGTTCGAAGCACATCCATTGGATGAGTAGTTTTTGGTAATTGCTCGAGAACAGTACGAACCTGAGGTGGCAAATCTCTTAAATTCTTTAATTTCGCTTTATATGTTTTTAACTCTGAATCATTTGGCAGGTGTCCGTGTATTAATAAATGCGCCACTTCTTCAAACTGACAATTGGCTGCAAGATCCGCAATGTCGTAACCGCGGTAATGTAAATCATTTCCGTTACGACCGACGGTGCAGATTGAAGTATTACCCGCTGCGACACCTGATAAAGAAACTGATTTTTTTGGCTTAAATTCTGACATTAATTTCCTTGAAACTTGTCTAAAGCTTCTTCATATTTGTAATAATCAATTGCTTGATAAAGCTCTTCGCGAGTTTGCATATGTTCAATTGCACTCTTTTGCGTTCCCTCAGAGCGAATTGTTTTATAAACCAATTCAGCTGCTTTATTCATTGCGCGGAATGCAGATAGCGGATAAAGCACAATATCTACATTTACACTTTTTAGTTCCGCGACTGTAAATAATGGAGTCTTTCCAAATTCTGTGATGTTGGCAAGAATCGGAACACCTGCGGCTTCTCTGAACTTTTTATATGTTTCTAAATCTCCAATGGCTTCCGGGAAAATCATGTCGGCACCTGCTGCCACATATTGACGAACACGATCCAAAGCTGCATCCAGCCCTTCGTTGGCTAACGCATCTGTTCTAGCCATGATGGTGAAATCTGCTGATTTTCGGCCATCTACGGCAGCTTTTATGCGATCTACCATTTCATTCAAGCCAACGATTTCCTTGTTTGGACGATGGCCACATCTTTTTGCCGCTACTTGATCCTCTATGTGCACGGCAGAAGCGCCAGCTTTTTCAACTTCTTTCACGGTTCTTGAGATATTAAATGCAGAAGTTCCAAAACCTGTATCTATGTCGACTAACAAAGGCAGGTCGCAAACATTGGTGATACGTCTTACGTCAGTTAATACATCATCAAGTGTAGTAATTCCTAAATCTGGCAATCCGAGCGAACCTGCTGCAACTCCGCCACCGCTTAAGTAAATTGCTTTGTAACCTGCGCGTTTTGCCAGCAATGCATGATTTGCATTAATTGCACCAACGACTTGTAAAGGCTTTTCATTCTTTAATGCATCCTTAAAAGTTGTCATTGAGAAGTCCAACCTCCATCAACCGGAATTGCTGCACCGGTTATGTTGTGCGCAGCTTTTGAACATAAGAAAACTGCAACTGCACCGATATCTTCTGCAGTTGCTAATCGCTTCGAAGGTTGCTTCTCGGATAATAAATCTGCAATTCCTTTTACACGATCTCCGCCAAATTTATCTGCGCGTGCCTGGATTTGTGGTTCGATAAGTGCAGTTTCAACCCAGCCTGGGCAAATTGCATTGACAGTTACACCGCCAGATTCACGAGTGCCCGCATCTGCATATTCCAAAGCCGCTACTCGAGTTAAACCAATAACACCATGCTTTGCAGATACATATGGAGCCTTAGCTACTGATGCCACCAATCCATGAACTGAAGCGGTATTAATTACACGGCCGTATCCGCGTTCTTTCATCTGAGGCAACAACAGGCGCATCGTGTCAAAGAACGATTCAAGATTAATTGCGATAATGTCGTTCCATTTTTCTCGCGGCATCTCAGCAGTTGGTGCGGTATGCTGAATCCCGGCATTGTTACAGAGAATATCTACCGGCCCACCTGCAAGAATTTTCGCAATTAGTTCTTCCGTTGCCAACGAATCACGTAAATCTGAAACATATGACTCAACTTTTCCAGCTCCCGCTGCCTTAATTTGAGCTTCTGCTTTTGCAATTACTTCTTCAGTTGCCAGGCCGTGCAGAACGATGTCTGCACCTTCTTTGGCAAGTTCGGTAGCAATTCCAAGTCCAATTCCTTGGAATGAACCAGTAATAAATGCGCGGCGACCTTTTAAACTCATTTCTTCGCTCCGTAAATTAATTCGGCGACTTGCTTTGAACCTACTTCCATCAAAAACATCTCATAATGATTTACATCGTCTAAATGCACCATTTTGATACGAGGATATCCTTCTAAAACTAATTCAGTTGCAGGCAACGGATATAAGCCACCTTCTTCGTTTTGAAGACCTCTAGGAGCTCTAATCAATAAACAGTCCTCAGTTAATGACCGTAGAGATTTTGCTACTAAATCATCTCCGAATAAATCACGTGAATCTTCTTCGACTGCTTGAGGGTTAGTAGATGGTTTTCCATTTCGCAAATCGTAATCAACGTACTCTTCCATAACTGGACCCCACCCTCTTTTTAGAGCTGGATGTTCTTTCCAGTAATCTCGATAAACTTCCTTGCTTTCAAAAAACATAGACAAACGTTGTAGGGCTGGACCAAGGATAAATGGCATCACTTGCTCTACAGTCATTCCTGGTGGCAATGGAAGTGGAATTCCACCATCTGCAAAAACTTTTCTTCCAAGTTTCTCTGGATACAGACCTGCGAGCGCTGCCAAAACAAAGCCTCCCATTGAGTGACCAATTACTTCAGGTTTATTCCATTTAAAGTAATCAATAACGGTGGCCATATCTTTTGCATGTTGCGCCATTCCAAATGGTCCAGGCAAAGAATTTGAATCCCCTCGACCGCGAAGATCAACTGCATATGGTGCTTTACCGCGAGCGATTAATTCATCTGCAAAAATTTGAAACGCTCTATGTGATGAGGTAACGCCGTGAATGAGTAGTACCGGTTCTCCAGCGCCATCTCCGTATCGAAAGACTGCTAGTCGACCATCTGCAACAGGTACTTCGAATTTCTCAGTCGGCATTGACATGGCTTTAGTCTGCCCGCATACGCGTAATTGAGCCACCCTTAAAGTAGTTTCCTACCTCTCAAATCTGTTCAAAAGTTATCAAATGGATATCTAATTTCGGAGGTTATTGGTGGTCTTAAAGGTATTACCCCAAGTAGCCTTGCCAACAAGCGAGTCGGGCCCGGCTCGCGTAATACCCACACTCAATGAGGAGAAAGAATGAGCAAGCGCTCACTTCTCGCGACCGCTGCAGTTGCAGCTCTCGCGATCATCGCGCCTTCAATGGCGCCAGCACAAGCAGCAGATGACATCAAGATTGGCGTCATCACTTCAACATCAGGCGCGCTGAAGTCTTACGGCGATGCGTATGTTGATGGCCTTAACTGGGGCTTGAAGTACTACACCGGCGGCAAGATGACAATCAACGGTCAGAAGCTTGTCGTAACCGTTAAGGATGATGCAGCAGATCCTGCATCTGCAACTGCATCTTTCAAGGACATGGTCGGTAATGGAACAAAGGTAATTGTTGGAACAGCATCTTCAGGTGTTGCACTAACACTTGCTCCCCTTGCTCAGCAGAACAAGGTTCTTTACATCTCAGGTCCTGCGAAGAACGATGCTGTTACATCATCAACAAATAAATATGTATTCCGTTCTGGAAATACATCAACTCAAGATCTTGCTCCTCTTGCAGGCATTAAGCCAATTTCAGGACGCAAAGTAGTTCTATTCGTAGAAGATAACGCATTCGGTGCAGGCAATATTTATGCAGCTAAGGCTCTAATGGGTCCTAAGGGTGCGACATTCCAGGAAATTAAAGTTCCAACTTCTACATCTGACTTCACGCCATTTGCAAAGCAAGCTGCTGATGCAAAGGGTTCATACATCTTCATCGCGTGGTCAAATGCGTTGACAGCTGGTGCGATGCTAACTGCTCTAAAGCAGCAGGGTGCATTCGTTAAGCAGCGTCCAATCACAGGCCTTGCAGGTGCTGCTACATACAATATCTACGGCGCACTATTTGAAGGTACAAATGCAATTCTTACAAACAGCTATTTTGGTGGCGTTGGTAAGTCGAATGCAGCTTCAGATCTAGCAAACTCATATGCATCAGCTAAGAAGTCGCAAGACTTATTTACATGCACAGGTGCTGATGCGGCGAAAATGATTGTTCAGGCACTCACTGGAAATCCAGATTTAAATGTTGATCAAGCTATTAGTAATCTTGAAGGTTATACATGGGTTGGCGTTAAGGGCTTGATGAAGGTCAATCCTTCAAACCACGTTCTTACTCAACCAATGTTCTTGGTATCTCTAAAGAAGACAGCAGCGGGATACGTTCCTGTCCTTGATAAGACCATTAACAGCGTAACTGCATAAAGAATAAGTAACAAGTAACACAGAGTTAAAAGCGAAACCCCTGCTCCTTTCTATTGAGATTCAGTAGAAATGGGTGGGGGTTTTTTATACCCTTAGGCAGCTGACGGGACTAACAAGGGAGTTGCCCCAATTGATAACTGCTTTATCAGTTAAAGATTTATCTCTATCTATAGGCGGAGCCAAAATTCTGGATGGCATCACGCTCTCAGTTAATCAAAATGAGACTTTGGGAATCATTGGCCCAAACGGTGCAGGTAAGACATCCTTCTTTAATTTATTAAGTGGCGTACGTCGCGCTACCCGCGGTTCAATTCATATTGGCGATCAAGACGTCACCAATATGAAGCCATATGAGCGAGCAAAAGTTGGTCTAGCCAGAACGTTTCAAACTTCGTCAGTTTTTGCAAACTTAACTTGTTTGGAAAATGTTCGCATCGCAGCACAAGCTGCCAATGGCAAGTCTATGAACTTAACCAAGAGCGCTTATAAGTTTTCTGATGTTGTTGCAGTCGCTCAAGATTGCTTAGCAAAAGTTGGTCTAGCCCCAAGGGCGCTTCAGTTGGCAGGATCTTTATCTCATGGCGATAAGCGACGACTTGAAATCGCAATCGTCTTGGCATCTAATAGCGATATTGTTTTATTAGATGAACCTATGGCTGGTATGAGCGTTGAAAATGTTCCTGAGCTAGTTGAAATCATTCGATCATTAAAAGTTGAACATAAGAAAACCGTTTTGATTGTTGAGCATCATCTTGAAGTAATTTTAGGTCTTGCTGACCGAATCGCCGTTTTAAATTACGGAGAGCTCTTAGTTTGCGATACCCCGCAAAATGTTATTAATAATCCAATTGTTCAATCTGCTTACATTGGAGAGGCGCTATGAGCAACGTACTCTCAATCACAGACCTTCAGGTAAAGATTAATCAATCTCATATCCTTCATGGCGTCAGTTTTGATATCCCTAGCCATAAAGTAACTGCGCTACTTGGTCGAAACGGTGTCGGTAAATCAACCACTCTTAAGACCATCATGGGCTTCTACCCTGGCACCGGCTCTATCCAATTTAACGGCAAAGAGATTTTAAATAACGATACCTTCCGAATTGCTCAATCAGGTATTGCTTACATTCCTGAAGATCGTGAAATCTTCTCTTCTTTGTCAGTTAAAGAAAATTTAGCGCTAGCTGCGCGAGGAAAAGACCATGGAGATGCTTATAAATTCGTGCATTCACTATTTCCTGAGCTAGATACCAGAGCGCAACAGCGTGCTGGGTCGCTATCTGGAGGCCAGCAGCAAATGGTCGCTATTGCTAGAGCGTTATTAAATAAGAATGAAATTTTGCTTGTTGATGAACCTACAAAAGGTCTTGCCCCAAAACTTGTTACTGAAGTTGCAGATGCGCTGGCTGCGGTAGCTCACGAGAACACAATGTTGCTTGTGGAACAGAATCTGGCTTTAGTTAAACGAATTGCGGAGAATGTAATTGTGATGGATCAAGGAAAAGTAGTTTTCCAAGGCGGACCTGAAGTTCTGCACGATGAAAAATGGGTTCACCAGATGCTCGGCGTAGGAGGCAAATAATGTCAACATTCCTGCTGATCTTAATTACTGGTATCGGCTTAGGTGCGCTCTATTTTCTTGTTGCATCCGGACTCTCTTTAATTTACGGCTTGATGGGCGTACTGAACTTCGCACACGGTGCATTCCTAACAGTTGGTGCATTCTTTGGATTTTGGTATGCCAAGAAATTTGGCTTCATGATCACTACGCCAAAGTTCTTGCTATCCATGTTAATTGGCGGAATTGGCGCCGGGCTCTTTGCGCTATTAATGGAGCAACTACTTATTACCAGAATGTATGAACGTCACATTGACCAAGCGCTGGTAACTGTTGGTGTCTCTCTTGTAGTTGGCGCTGCCCTTGGTGGTTGGTTTGGAAATGATTTAGTTCAATACCCCACACCTACTTACTTCCTAAATGGAGTGAATATTGCGGGAGCAATTATTCCTGCAGATAGATTCTTTTATATAGGAACTGCGGTACTGCTTTTGGTTGCAAACTGGGCGCTACTTAAATACACCCGCATTGGTTTGATTATTCGCGCGGGCGTAGAAAATCGAAATATGGTTGCTGCACTGGGTATAAATGTACGTCGAGCTTTTAGCACCGTATTTTTCTTAGGTGGTTTTGCAGCAGGAGTTGGCGGAGTTCTAGTTTCAGTTTATGCAAACGGAGTCTCTCCACTAATTGCTGGCCAATACTTAATTTACGGCTTTATCGTGGTGGTAATTGGCGGAATGGGAAGCGTTCCTGGAAGCTTCTTATCTGCAATGATGATTGGAGTTATTCGCCAATTCGCTAACTATTATGTAACAGGTCTTGGTGATTTCGTAGTTGTAATTTTGCTTGCTGGAGTCTTACTAATCAGACCGCAAGGTCTGCTTGGAAAGGTGGCTGCATAATGTTACGTTGGAAATATTCTCGACCAGCTCTTGCGCTGCTCTTACTTATTCTGGCAATCGCACCAATGCTTGGCGGTAATCCACTTTCAAAGCCAGGTTTACAACAGACCTTTGCGGTGGCCTTTATTTATGGCGGATTAGCGCTTACCTATGATCTACTCTTTGGATTTACGGGTTTACTCTCTTTTGGACATGCAATTTACTTTGGTTCAGGAATGTACATCACTTGCATTTTAATTAATCACTCTGTCGCTCCATGGTTTATCGCAATGTTTATTGCAGTAGCGATAACCTCATTTCTTGCGATGTTAGTTGGAATGGCTTCACTTCGCACGAGCGGAATTACTTTTGCGATGGTGACTTTGGCATTTGGTGAAGCTGGCCATGTGATTATTAACCGCAATTTCTTTAATTTAACCGGCGGAGAAAACGGAATTGCACTTGATGCAACTAAAGTTCCACAATTCTGGATTGGGGTTATAAACACCAAGTACCTATATTGGACCGCGCTTCTTATCTTAATTCTGGTTTATGCAATTATCTGGTGGATCACTGAAAGCTCTGCTGGCCGAGTATTTGCAGCTCTTCGCGATAATGAATTGCGCGTTCAGGTTTTAGGTCTTGATACTCAGAAATTTAAACTACTTTCATTCGTAATTGCTGGCGGCCTAGCAAGTTTCCTTGGAGTTGCGATGTTACTTGCAGCCGGAAGTGCGGCCCCGCGTTTTGCAGATGCCAACTTAACAATTGCATTGCTTTTAATGGTTATTTTGGGCGGCGCAGTAACTCGTTGGGGCGCTGTCCTAGGCGGTATTTTCTACTCAATTTCAACCACAAGAATGCAGGATCTAACTCAACAACCATTCTTTAAGAATTTGCCGAAGGTAATTGGTGGCCCGCTATCAGAGCCAACGCTTACTTTAGGTATTCTATTTATTCTTGTAGTTATGTTTGCACCTGGCGGTTTATCAGGCGCATATTACAAATTACGCGCAAGAGCGATTGCTAAAAAGTGACCTTACTATTCCAGCCAACAAACTCTGAACACACTGCTCTCGGAAAACTTGAGCATGAGAAAAACACTGATTACTGGGGTCTGCATAAATGGAGTATCGAAAATCCAGGAGATTTCTGGTCTCGTGCTTGGGATGATTTAAATTTAATTGGTAATAAAGGCGATATTAATTATCAACCCGCAAAGCGATTTATTGATGCCAAATTTTTTCCTAACGGAAGAATCAATGTTTCAGAAAATCTTCTCGCTCATGGCCAAGGTGTAGCGATTGTTGGAGTGCTTGAAGACGGAGCTCGCACTGAAATTACCTACCAACAATTACGTGAAAAAAGCGCCGCTGTCGCTTCCGCTATGCGTGATATGGGAATTACGACAGGTGATCGTGTAGTTGCCTGGGCTCCAAATGTTCCTGAGGTGATGATTTACGCTCTCGGTGCCTTAAGCATTGGTGCAATTGTTTCAACTGCATCTCCAGACTTTGCGCCTCATGCGGTTGAAGATCGTTTTGGCCAGGTAGCGCCAAAATTAATTCTCTTAGGTGATAACTATCAATACGGCGGCAAGACTTTTGATTTGAAAGAGAAGGGCGATGAGATTATCGCGCTACTTCCAACACTTGAAAAGTCTGTAAGAATCTCAGAGTTTGAAAGTTGGATTGCACCTTTTTTCGGGGCACCAGCAGAATTCAATCGCTTGCCTTTTGACCATCCAGGTTTCGTTCTTTTCTCATCAGGTACGACTGGAAAACCTAAATGCATTACCCACAGTGGCGCTGGTGTGATGCTCAAAGCTGGCGCTGAACAGATCTATCAATTCGATATGAAAGTTGGAGAAAAAGTCTTCTTCTTTACTACCTGCGGTTGGATGATGTGGAACTGGCTATTTATGTGCTTGGTGCGCGGCGTAACAATCGTGCTATTCGATGGTTCCCCAGTATTTCCAAGAGCCCATCGATTATTTGATTTGGCGCAGGATGAAAAACTCAATTTCTTTGGTGTATCAGCTAAATTCATTGATGGCATAAAGAAAGTTGGCTTAAAGCCAAACGAGACTCATGATCTCTCTAATTTGAGAATGATTGGATCTACTGGATCGGTTCTGGTACCAGAATGTTTTGATTACATCTACGAAAACGTTAAGAAAGATGTCCATCTTGCCTCAATGTCTGGCGGCACGGATATCTGCGGATGCTTCGTGGCATCGGTACCAACGCTAGGCGTTAATCGTGGAGAGCTACAAGGTCCATGTTTAGGAATGGCCACAAACGTTTTTGATGCGCAAGGCAAGCCTGCAGAAGTTAATCAAAAAGGTGAATTAGTTTGCACCGTCCCATTTCCATCTAAACCAATTGGTTTTTGGGGAGATGAGAATAATGAAAAGTATTTATCTGCCTACTTTGAAGGTTTTCCTGGCGTTTGGACTCATGGAGATTTTGCATCAATAAGTGAAACCGGTGGTTTTACTCTTTATGGTAGAAGTGATGCCACATTAAATTCAAAAGGCGTTCGTATTGGCACAGCTGAGATTTATCGCGTCGTAGAAACTTTTCCTCAAGTTCAAGAATGTATGGCAGTTTCACAGGATTGGGATAATGACACACGAGTTGTGCTTTTCATTGTGGTTAAAGAAGGTCAGCATTTCGATGACGAAGTTGCTAAAGCTATTAAGAAAGCGCTGCGTGATCAAGCAAGTCCAAGACATGTACCTGACAAGATAGTAATTGCCCCAGAGTTACCTAGAACAAAATCCAATAAATTGGTTGAACTTGCAGTTACTGATGTAATTAACGGACGTGAAGTTCGAAATCGAGATGCATTAGCCAATCCAAATGCGCTCGATTGGTTTAAAGATCTTCCTGAACTTTTAAAGTAATTTCATTTCAGCTGCAGCTTTAGAGAGCTCTTCTTTTGCATTTGGATGAGCTGCATAGCGAATAATGTTTGCTGCTTGTTGTTTGGTTGGATGGCCAAAACATGGCGCAATTCCCTGTTCGGTTGCCACATATGAGTGTTGAAATGAAGTCACAGGCGTATCCAATTTAGGCACAATTGTTGAAACATTTGCCTTTGGATGCCAGGAAGGTAGCGCCATAAATGATTGACCACCGCGTGAATGCAACGCTCCAACAATGAAATCTGTAGAGCCACCGAATCCGGAATAAATTTCGCCTCGGACAAATGAGGCGTTGGCTTGATCATATAAATCAATTTGCAGCGCAGAGTTGATTGAGGTCATCTTTGCTTGGCGCGCAATCAATGATGGATCATTTGAAGTCTCTGTTCGGCGCATTCGGATTTTTCGATTGAGATTAACCCAGTCATAAAG
>CAZUOG010000024.1:0-13719 GCA_964622225.1 uncultured Actinomycetes bacterium
TTGCAAAGTAGCTGTATCACTTTCGGAGAAGCCAATACGTTTTGCAATTGGTGTAATTAGCTGCGCGCCTCTTTCAGAATGATCCTCTTGGGTTCCTTTTCCGATGTCGTGGAAAAGTGATCCAACCAAAAGTAAATCTGGTCTATGAACTGTTCGCGTTAAATTTGCCGCGCAGATTGCAGTTTCCACCATGTGGCGATCGACAGTATGTCGATGAAGTGCATTTCGCTGTGGCAATGAACGTACTGAGCTCCACTCAGGCAACCATTTCTCGATTACTCCTGCTTGATCCAGCGCCTCCCAGACGCGCTCCATAGCTGAGCCGCCACCAATAAAGGCAACTAAATCTTCGCGAACTTCTCGCGGCCAAGGATTTGGTAACTCTTGATTCTTAATAAGTTCGCAAGAATCAATCGAGATTGGAAGTCCAAGTTGAGATGCTTTTGCAGCTGCTCTCATTCCCACGGTTGGATCTAGAGCTTCAATAACTACTTCGTGATTATCAACGCCAATATTCTTGCCAACATTTGTTGGTTTCTCTCGTCGAAAAGAGAATTTCCGCCTGCGATTGTCATATTTATGCCAAGCAACATTTAATTGATAATCAATGGTTCTGGCAATAGTTGCCACCTGCCCCATTAGTACATCAGCATCTTCTAAACCTAAATCAGCTGCTACTTTGTCTTGTTCCTGAAATAGAAGTAAGTCTTTATCTCTGCCACTTACTTTATGGAGAGAATCTCTTACATCCAGCAATCTTGCTTCTAGTTCGTATAAATTATCGGCCGCAATAGGGATAACTTCACTTTTTCCTATAGCCCTTAATGCATTGATATCTCGAAGCCCACCTCGAGCTTCTTTGATATCTGGTTCTAGAAGGTAAGCCAAATCACCGAAACGTTCATGGCGTGAATTCAAAGATAAGCGTAAATCTTCCAAACGGTCGCTCTTCCACGCGCTTTGCACTTCTAAAACTAAGTTTCTGAAGAGTTCAGTATTTCCACAAATTAAACGAGCATCTAACAAACCAAGTATTACTCGGATGTCTTCAAGAGCATCTTTTGTGTCTTTGATGGTTCGAACTGAATGATCAACGCTCTTTGGAAGAGTTGCTGGACCTTCTCTATCCCAAATCGGATAAAGTAATGAATTTACAAAATCAGCTAAGTTGGCTAACGAACCATCATGGAGTATCAGTAAATCTAAATCTGATCCAGGAGAGAGCTCGCCGCGGCCAAAACCTCCGACCGCGACGAGCGCTACCCCGTCAGGTTTGCCAGCGCTCTCATAAAGAGTTGTAAGAAATAAATCGCTCTCGCTAGATCTACTTCTGCGCTCAGACAAACTCATTAATGAAGACTATCTAATTATTTAGAACAAATAACTATTAAATAGCTTCTACGCCGCGCTCTCCCGTGCGAACGCGAACAATTTGATCGATTGGAGATACCCAAACTTTGCCATCTCCAATAGCGCCGGTATTTGCAGCCTTTACGATTTCGCCAACAACAGCTTCGACGTCCGCATCATCAATTATTACTTCTAGTCGAACCTTCGGCACCAAATCAACTGTGTATTCAGCACCGCGATAGACCTCTGTGTGTCCACGCTGACGTCCAAAACCAGAAGCTTCGGAAACTGTCATGCCTTTTACTCCAATTGCTTGAAGCGCACTTTTTACGTCATCTAATTTGTATGGCTTTAGAACCGCAGTAATTAGTTTCATGCTGTAATACCTCCACGACTTGAGCTAAACATTTCATATGCAGTTTCGCGGTGTTCAGCAAGATCAATACCGTTAATTTCTGCTTCTTGAGATACTCGGAAACCGATGGTCTTGTTGATTACGTAACCGAGAATCAATGTGACGATAAATGAGTAAGCAAGCACGAAGAACGCGCCAAATGCTTGAGTCTTTAGTAAATCAAGTCCGCCTCCGTAAAAGAGACCAGTTCCGCCGATGCTATTTACACTCTTTGTGGCAAAGAATCCGATTGATAAGCAACCCCAGAGTCCACCGACAAGGTGTACTCCAACAACGTCTAGAGAATCATCGAAACCAAACTTGTACTTAAGTCCGACTGCAAGTGCGCAGACAATTCCTGCGATAAGTCCAAGTATTACCGCTGCCCAAGGTGCAACGAAAGCGCAGGCAGGAGTGATTGCAACTAAACCTGCAACTGCACCAGATGCTGCGCCAAGAGATGTCGCATGGCCGTCACGAATCTTTTCAACTAATAACCAACCAATTAACGCAGCTCCTGTTGCTACTTGAGTATTTAGCAATGCAAGTCCTGCTAAACCATTTGCACCTAGAGCGCTTCCGGCGTTGAAGCCAAACCAACCGAACCAAAGTAAACCTGATCCAAGTAGTACCAGCGGTAGTGAATGCGGACGCATTGGATCACGGCGCCATCCATGACGCTTTCCAAGTACAAGTGCAAGTGCAAGACCAGCCGCACCAGCATTAATGTGAACTGCGGTTCCGCCAGCAAAATCTAGAACTCCTTTACCAGCAAGGTATCCGACGCCAATTAACTTTTCGCCAACTTTGTCGCCGAAATCAAATACCCAGTGAGCTACTGGGAAATAAACAATTGTGACCCATAATGAAACGAAAATCGCCCATGATGTGAACTTGGTGCGATCTGCGATAGCACCTGAAATAAGTGCTGGTGTAATAATCGCGAACATCAATTGGAAAGAACTAAAAACTAAAGTTGGGATTGGATAGATGCCACCATTGTTTGCAAATGATGAAACTGCGCTTCCTAAACCTGAAAGCCCCCATCCACCAATCCATGGTGAATCAGCACTTGAACCAAATGCCAAGTTGTAACCAAAAATTACCCAAAGTGTGCTTACGATTCCGATTGTGATAAATGACATCATCATCATATTAAGTACGCTCTTGGTGCGAACCATGCCGCCATAAAAAAACGCTAGACCGGGAGTCATTAATAAAACTAAAGCGCTGCTTGCTAAAACCCAAGCAGTGTCGCCAGAATTCAAAACTATATCCATTGAATTTTCCTTAGAGTACGGGATAGCTCGACGCTGAGTTGGAGGAATCTTCGGCGTCTACGGTTACAGAATTGTTAAGAGAGCAACCCGTTTATGTAAGAGTTTGAGTCAAATGTTTCAAAGTCGTTAACAGATTCACCAGTTCCGACCCATTTAACCGGAATATCGAACTTATGCTCTATGGCAAGCGCGATTCCACCCCGGGCAGAGCCATCTAGCTTGGTCAAAATAATTCCTGTTACCTCGACCGCCTCTGTGAAGACTTGGGCTTGAGCTAGTCCATTTTGCCCGGTGGTCGCATCGACAACCAGAAGTACTTCGGAAATTGGAGCGCTCTTTTCAATCACGCGGCGCACTTTTCCAAGCTCCGCCATCAAATCTGCTTTATTATGTAAACGTCCTGCTGTATCAATAATTAAATTATCAGATTTAGTATCAACAAATTTCTTCGCGGCATCAAATGCAATTGCTGCTGGATCGCTATTAGCTTGTCCCGTTACAACTTCTTTGCCAATTTTAGAACCCCAAGTTTTAAGTTGATCAACTGCAGCTGCTCGGAATGTATCTGCAGCAGCCAAAATTGTTTGGCCAGGTAATTTATTGGCAAGCTTAGCGGCAGAGGTTGTCTTTCCGGTTCCGTTGACACCTACAATCAAAATTACCCCAGATTTTGTAGCACGATCTTTCTTAGACATTGCACTTTCAAGTTTCTCTTTGATTGCGGCTAATGGTTTAACTTTGGATTTCTTACCAGCTGCGATAAGGGCATTAGTTAATTCTCGGCCTAAATCTGATTGCAGCAATTCGGTTGCTAATTCATCCCAATCAGAATCTTTAATTTCTCTGACTATTGGTTGAAACCAAAGATCATCTTTGGGAAGTTCTTTAATCTCATCTTCAGGAGTTGCTACAGTTGTATTTTCTTCGTTCTTATTAGTGAACTTGTTTACAAATTTTTTAAAGAGGCTCATACAGTTTCAGATTCGCGCAAACGCTGCGAAATGACTTCAGTTACGCCATCGCCGCGCATAGTGACGCCATAAAGCGCATCCGCAACTTCCATGGTGCGCTTCTGGTGGGTAATGATAATTAGCTGAGAACTTGCGCGAAGATCTTCAAGAACGCCTAGCAGACGCTGCAAGTTAACATCATCAAGCGCAGCTTCAACTTCGTCAAGGATATAGAACGGACTTGGTCTAGATTTGAAAATTGCAACTAACATCGCAACAACTGTCAGCGACTTCTCGCCACCGGATAGCAATGACAGTCGCTTTACGCGCTTTCCAGGTGGACGAGCTTCAATATCAACACCTGTAGTTAATGGATCATCTGGGTTGGTAAGAATTAAGCGACCCTCTCCGCCTGGGAATAGTCGAGCGAAAATATCTTTAAAGTGCTTCTCGGTTTCGTTGAAAGCTTCCATAAAAATTGATTGAACTCGATCATCCACTTCCTTAACGATTTCGAGCAAATCTTTCTTGGTTCGTTTCAAATCCTCTAACTGTTCAGTTAAGAACTTTAAGCGATCCTCGACTGAGTTATACTCTTCAAGTGCAAGTGGATTTATCTTGCCAAGTAAATTGAGTTGCTTTTCAGTTTGCGCCAAACGCTTTTCTTGTTGATCGCGGCGATACGGAACGTGTTCGCCTTCAACAATTTGTCCATCTTCGGTTTCAAAGAAGGTAGGTACATCGCGGTGTGGACCGTACTCAGATTGCAGAGTATCTACATCTACACCAAATTCTTCGAGTGCTTTCTGCGCCAGAGCTTCAATGCGCAAACGTTGTTCGCTACGTGCCAATTCATCTCTGTGAACGCTTGAAGTTAGCTGCTCTAACTCTTGGGTTAGTTCGCGGTTACGTGCACGCACCGCAAGAGTTTCGCCTTCACGATTCTGCTTAGATTCTTCAAGTCGTAAACGCTCTGATCCAGCTTTTGCAATGGAACGTTCGATGTGAACCAAAGTTTCATATGCTGCTTCACCAATTGCTTGCGAGATAACTGCACCTTGTGCACGATTCGCGCGTCTAGCGAACGCATTTTCATTCGCAATTCGCTCTGCTTCTGCTGCGTTTTCAAGAGCTAGCGCACGTTCTGCAATTGAGTTAACGCGCTCTTCTGCGGTACGCACTGCAAGTCGAGCTTCCACTTCAACACTTCGAGCTGCGGTGAGCTTTTCGCGAAGAGCTTCTGCTTGCGAATGATCTGGCTCTGAAATCTCACCATGCTGACCAAGTTGGCTCTTTGCAATTTCAAGTTCCCGCTCGTCGGAGACGCGTTCGTTGCCTGCCTCTGCAATTGCAAAATTTAAGCGTTCTACTTCGGCATTGGCAGACTTAATATTTTGACTGGCAACCGCAAGTTGTTCTGTCAAAGCAGAGATACGTGCATCTGAATCATTTAATCGAGCAAGCGCTTGATCGTATTCTGATTGACGATTAGCAAGAGCATGCTGAGCATTCTGAATTTCAAATCCAAGTCTCTCTGCTTGATGCTGAGCTGATGTTAACTCTTCAGTTAACTGATTAATAAGTGCATGGATTTCAACTAATGAACTTGAATTCTTGGAACCGCCACGTACTCGAGTTGAAGTGAAATTATCACCATCGCGAGTTACCACGTTCACATCTGGATGAGACTTAAGAATCTCTGCCGCAGCTCGACCATCTACTGCAACTGCGGTATTACCCAATAACGTCGCTAACAAGCTGGATACTTGTGAACCACGTACGTGGTTGAGAATTGGAGTCAAACCAGAAGGAACTTGTGCGCCTGAGATAACGGCATTGTTCGCAACTAATAGCTCAGCTTGGCCTAAGTTTTCATTTCGTAGTGCGCTAATTGCAGTGACTGCCGCATTCATATCTTGGACCACAACAGAGTCAGCAAGTGAACCCAAAGCTGCAGCTATCGCTGCCTCAAAACCTGCATCAACCGTAATCAATGAGGCTAATGAACCAAGAATATTTACCCCACGAGAATCGTTGAGTAATGCGCTTGCGCCGTCTCGATTAGATGTAGTTAATTGAATTGCTTCAAGCTTTGATTCAATCGAATTACGTTTAAGATCTGCATCTCGTTCTGCATCTGTAAGTTTCGCAACTAAATCTTTAGCTTCATTTAAAGCGTTTTTGGCGTTCTCAAAAGCGGTATCAAGACCGATTTCTCCGTTGTCGGCGCTGGCGATTTCTAATTCATGTTGCGCATATTCAGATTGAGCAATCGCTGCGCGAGTTTGGGCATCATCACGAGCTTTAGTTAAACGAGTAATTTCTTGCGCCATCGCATCAAGGCGGGCTTCAAGCGACTTGATATGACCTTCTTGACGAGCAGTTCCTTCTCGTTGATCTGCAATAGCTCGAAGAGCTGCTGCAATGCGATCTTCTTCTGCTTTTACATCTGCTTCACGTGCACGCATTGAATTGATTGCTTGATTTAATTCATCTTGCTTTGCATTTAAACCAGAACGTAATCCGCGTTCTTCTTCGCGCAGTATGAATGCCTCTGATTCCAAAGCTTCTGGATCACGCCCTGCAGTAATTTCAAGTTCTTGTGTTAAGAAGCGTGTGCGCTCCTGTGCAAGGGCTGCAACTGCGCGAAGTTTTTCGCGAATTCCAGTCAGGGCGTAATAGGTCTCTTGCGCTGCCGAAAGTAATGGACCTTCAAAAGCAGCTTCGGCATCAAGTGACTCTTCACGTGAACGAACACCTTCGAGATCCGCTTCAACGATGGCACGACGTTCCCGAAGCGCGTTTTCATCTGCAACTTCAGTTGAGAAAACTTTATTCATCGAGATGTAATCATCGGCAAGCAGTCGCAGTTTCACATCTCTTAAATCAGCCTGAATAGTTGCGGCCTTCTTTGCAACTTCTGCCTGCTTACCAAGCGGCTTAAGTTGTCGACGAAGTTCTACAGTCAAATCTTGAACGCGAGACATGTTTGCTTGCATTGAATCAAGCTTTCGAAGCGCTTTCTCTTTGCGCTTGCGATGCTTCAAAACTCCAGCTGCTTCTTCAATAAATGCACGACGCTCTTCTGGCGTTGCCATCAAAATTGCATCAAGTTGTCCCTGACCAACAATGACGTGCATTTCGCGACCGATACCTGAATCAGATAGCAACTCTTGGATGTCTAGAAGTCGCGCACCTTCACCGTTGATTTGATATTCGCTCTGACCATTTCGGAACAAAATACGCGAGATAGTTACTTCGGTGAAATCAATTGGAAGTGAGCCATCAGAATTATCAATTGTTAATGAAACTTCAGCGCGACCCAATGGTGCACGTCCTGATGTTCCCGCGAAAATGACATCTTCCATCTTGCCGCCGCGAAGTGATTTCGCGCCTTGCTCACCCATTACCCAGCTGATCGCATCAACTACGTTTGATTTACCTGAACCGTTTGGGCCGACCACGCAAGTGATGCCCGGTTCGAGAAGAAGGGTCGTCGATGAGGCAAAGGACTTAAAGCCCTTTATGGTCAGACTCTTCAAATACACGCACAAAACCTATCGGGTCTGGCAGGCAGGACAGAGTCGCGACGAGCGGTTGGCGAAGGCAATTCTTATGATTTCGGTGCCACATCTGCGACATGGCTCACCTTCTTGGCCATAAACGGCCAAAGATCTTTCGAAATATCCACTTTCACCGTTGACGTTGATGTAGAGCTCATCAAAGCTGGTGCCACCTGCCGCAAGGGCACGTTTCATGACTTTCTGGGCCGCGGTCAAAATATTTAGTATTTGAGTAGAACTTAACTCCATCGCCATTGATTCAGGATGAACTCGGGCATACCAGAGCGCTTCATCTGCATAGATATTACCTATTCCGCTAAGGACACCTTGATCAAGAATTACTTTCTTGATCTGACCACGCTTCTTCGCAATTGCTGAAACAACTTTTTTCTTATCAAATTTCAGATCGAACAAATCCGGAGCAATATGAGTTACAACTCTTGGGACTCCGTCAATTAATTGATCAACACATAGCCAACCAAAAGTGCGCTGGTCAATAAATCGCATCTCTTTGCCACCAGAAAGTTCGAAATTTGCGCGTAAATGTGTTTCATATTCGCTACCAGTTTTTTGAATCTTAAATTGGCCACTCATTCCAAGGTGTGCCACAAGTACTTCAGGACGATCGAATTCCAGCCACATGAATTTCCCACGACGTTTGACCGCTTTGATTTTGGCATTCTTGAAGATGTTTAGCTTGCTTAATGAATCATTTCGCAACGCGCGAGGATGCAGTTGTTTTACTGCATTTACTTTCTTGCCGACTACATGTTTCTCAAGGCCAGCTCGAACTGTTTCGACCTCAGGAAGTTCAGGCATTTACGAAGACAATTTCTCGTAAGCAATTCGCGCTGCTAACTGCTCTGCTTCGCGTTTGCTCTTTCCTTCACCTGTTGCAATTGCTTCCCCACCAACTACCGCGGTTGCAACAAATGTTTTATCGTGATCTGGACCTGATTCGCTAATTTGATATTCAGGTGCGGAAATTTTTCGAGCTGCAGCCAATTCTTGAAGTGCAGTTTTGCCATCAAGTCCAGCGCCTCGATCTTTTGCGTTTTCCATAGTTTCGCTAATTAAATTAGCAACAACTCTTTGGCTCTCTGCAAATCCGTGGCTTAAATAAATCGCGCCAATTAGCGCTTCTAATGAATCTGCAAGTAATGAATTCTTATCGCGTCCACCAGTTACTTCTTCGCCTTTGCCGATTCGCATATATTGGCCAAGTTCCAAAGTGCGAGCAATATCTGCGAGCGCGCGCATATTTACAATCCCGGAACGAAGTGGAGATAAACGAGATTCATCTAAATCTGGATATCGAAGATAAAGTTCCTCAGTAACTACTAAACCTAAAACTGAATCCCCTAAGAATTCGAGTCGCTCGTTAGTTTCTGTTAAACCGTTTTCGTAAGCAAAAGATCGATGAGTAAAAGCTAATTCGAGAAGCTCTTGTCTTATCTCTAAGCCAAGTCGCGCTTGTAATTGCGCGAACATGAAATCAAACCTCTACGACTTGGCGACGATTATAGGTACCGCAGGTTGGGCAAGCTGTGTGTTGAAGCTTTGGCTGCTGGCACTGAGCACAAGTAGAGATCGCTGCAGCAGTTGTTTTCCATTGGCTACGACGTGAACGAGTCTTTGATCGCGACATCTTTCGCTTTGGTACTGGCACTTCTCTATCCTTTGTTCAAGTCCTTGAATTAAGTTCAAGGCCACGCTTTAGCGTGCGGAGGAAATTATCGCCTAAGAGGGCGATTTAGTGAAATCGGGTTACTTCCCGTCAGCTTCTGGCTCAAGTAAGCCCTTAAGCGCGCCCCATCTGGCATCAATCTGCTCATGAGCGTGATCGGCAGGTAGCTCTGCCCACTTCTCGCCGCACTCCGGGCAGAGCCCTTCGCAATCTTCATCACATACTGGGTTGATAGGAAGCGCCAACACAATTGCATCTCGAATTGGCGCTTCAAGGTTCATAACATCGCCATCCATCAATAATTGATCTTCTGCTTCTTCTTCCGGAATTTCCGGATTGGAACTGTATGCATAAAGTTCCTGGAAGTTTCGCGATAGCTCAAGATTTACCGGATCTAAACAACGTATGCATTCACCTTTGGCAACCACATCAAATTGGCCAGTTGCCAAGATGCCCTCTGCTACAGATTCAAGGCGTAAATCTAAATTCAATACCCCTGCTGGCACAGCAATAACGTCTATGCCAATTGGTTTTTCAAGTTGCAACGCAAGTTGATACTCCTTCATCTCACCTGCGCGTCTAGGAAGATCGTGAGTATTAAGTAAAAATTCTTTAGACACTTCTTGAACTACTTATCTGATAATTGGGATAAAACATCTTTATCAGTTGAACCTGCAAGGCGCTCGCGTCCGCGAGTAATTGCGTCTTGAGTCTTATTAAGAATTACTTCAAGAGTTGCAAGACGTGAATCAATATATTCATCAATTTCTTGCTTCTGTTCTGCAGCTTCTTGACGTGCTTGAACCAAAATTTTCTTTGCTTCTTCGCGTGCTTGTTGCATAATCGCTGTTTGCTCGATTAATTGCGCAACTTCCTCGCGCGCCATTGCGACCATCTGTTCTGCTTGCAATCTTCCTTCATCTATAACTTTATCTCGATTTGCCACAATTGATTCTGCTTTAGCAAATGAATCTGGCATCGCATTCTTTGCCTCATCTAAGAGACCTAGCATTTCGCCACGGTGAATCACACAAGATGCTGAAAGAGGGACTCCGCGAGCTTCCTCAACCATCTTGATTGCTGAAGTTAATTTCTCAACCGCTTCCATGATTAACCTGCAACTTTCATTTCAATTTATTGGCAAGCGCCGCTTGAATAGATGGTGGGACCATCTTTGAGATGTCACCATTGTATTTGGCTAGTTCTTTAACCAAAGATGAAGATAAGAAGGAATGAGCGGGATCTGTGGCCATAAACATAGTATCTACGCCCGCCTGGAGGTTTACCTGAGCTTGCTGAAGTTCGTAATCAAAATCTGAAACAGCTCGTAAACCCTTGGTGATTACATCGATTTTATTCTGCTTGCAATATTCAACAGTTAATCCGCTCCAGGAATCAACTTTGATATTTGGTAATTCTTTGGTGGTCTCTTTGATCATTTCGATACGTTCTTCAACGGTAAAGAGGCTCTGTTTGGTGCTATTTATAAAGACTGCAACTACTACTTCATCGAAATGCGCGCTAGCGCGTTTGATAATATCTAAGTGGCCATATGTCACTGGATCAAATGATCCTGGGCAGACTGCGCGTCTCATGGGTAAAGGTTAACCCATCTCTCCGTAGTAAAGGGTGGCTACGCCATATTCCTTGGTGCGTAGCTCCTTTAAAGGCGCTGGCCAATTTATATATGAACCTTTTGTCGCTCTTTCAACTACGACAACCCCACCTTTACGAAGGAAATTATTAGCAACTATTGAATTTAATAATTCGTGTACCGCTTGATCACCAAATTCGTATGGCGGGTCCATAAAAATGATGTCGTACTGATTTCCAACATCTCCGAGAAATTTCTGTGCGTTCATTGAATATAAGTGAAATTTTCCAACAGGTTTTGATTTTTCAACTATTTCTTGATTTGCCCGAATAGTTTTTACTGCAGAATCATCTTTTTCAACTGCATGAACAATTTCAGCTCCTCTCGAAAGGGCTTCTAAACCCACAGCTGCAGAACCAGCAAAGAGATCTAAGAATTTAAGATTCTCAAATTCACCGAATTCAGATAACAAAGTTGAAAATAGTGCTTCTCTGGCTCTATCTGATGTCGGTCTAGTTGCACCTGCAACTGTTGAGAGATTACGACCTTTTGCAACACCTGCAATTATTCGCATGATTAACCCTTATCTAAATACTCAACTTCACGTTCTGCTAAAAGTTTCTTTATTTCTTGCTCAAGCGTAGAGGTAAGACCCTGCTCTAGCGTAATTTCCGCAGCTTTACGTGCTTGAACAATTATCTCCTCGTCTCGCAAAACACGAAGCAATTTAAGGTGAGATCTCGAACCGCTTTGCGATACGCCGAGTACGTCTCCCTCTCTACGTTGATCCAAATCTATTCGTGCTAATTCAAATCCATCTAAAGTATTTGCAACTGCATTTAATCGCAAGTACGCCAAAGAATCTTCTGGGACTTTTGTAATCAATAAGCAGAGGCCAGGTGCTTGGCCGCGACCAATACGTCCTCTTAATTGATGTAGCTGGGAAATTCCGAATCGATCTGCATCCATAATTACCATTACCGTGGCATTAGGCACGTCCACTCCAACCTCGATCACAGTCGTTGATACCAATACATCGATTTCTTTATTGGAAAATGCTTGCATGGTGTCTTCTTTTTCATCGGCACTTTGTTTTCCATGAAGTTCAGCAATTCGTAGTCCCTTTAAAACACCCGTTGCAAGTTCCGGAGCCAACTCAGTGACAGCCGACATCTCTTTGCTTTCGGTACCAAACAAGAAGTCCATATCTGAATCTTCTAATGTACCCGCACTGATTCGTGGTGCCACTACATATGCTTGATGCCCTTCGGCAACTTCTTCTCTAATTCTCTGCCAGGCACGTTCTAAGTATTTAGGTTTCGTAACCTCGTTAACTAAGTGAGTAGTTATTGGAGTTCGGCCTAATGGAAGTTCACTTAATGTTGAAATGTCGAGATCTCCGAAAACTGTAATCGCAACTGTGCGTGGAATCGGCGTCGCGGTCATAACAAGTAAATGTGGAGGCGTAATCGCTTTGGCTCTTAACGCGTCACGCTGCTCGACTCCAAATCGATGTTGTTCATCAACGATTACCAGTCCAAGGTCTTTGAAACTTACTGCATCTGATAGCAGCGCGTGAGTTCCTATTACTAGATCAATTTCGCCACTTTGAATTTTCGCATGAATCTCTTTTTTCTCTGAAGCACTCAAAGAGCCAGTTAATAAAGCGATTGCAATTGCATTATCAGGTGCGCCTAGCTTGCCTTTGGTGGCTAGTTCGCCCAATTGTTTAGTGATAGTTCGAAAATGTTGTTGTGCCAACACTTCCGTTGGCGCTAGCAGCGCTACCTGTGCATTTGCATCTATGACACTTAGTGCAGCTCGAAGCGCAACAATAGTTTTACCCGAACCAACTTCACCTTGGAGCAATCGATGCATCGGATGTTCTGCAATCAAATCTTGGAAAATCTCACTTGAAACATTTAACTGACCTGGAGTCAATTGGAATGGTAATTGCTTATCAAATTCAGATAGCACGCCGGGCGTCTTAGGGATTCGGGCAATCGTATGAACTTTTGAAAGTTCTTGTTTTTGTTTAAGCAATGTAAGTTGTAACAGGAATGCCTCATCGAAAGTTAATCTCTTTCGAGCACTTTCCGCCTGTTCGATACTTGTAGGTCTGTGCACCTCTTTATATGCTTCATGCAGATTCGGAAAACTAAATTGATTTCTAATTTCTTCTGGTAAGAAATCATCAACCTCGTCTAACGAATCCAGGACAATCTCAAGTGCTTTAGCTATTTTCCAAGATGCAAATTTTCCTGTTGCTGGATAAATCGGAAGGTACTTATCTGCAAAGGCGCCAATTGCATCTTCAACATCGCTATCCCCTGGTAGCCATTCAAGCTCCGGATGAGCTAGTTGCTTTATATTCTTAAAAGTTCCGATTTTGCCGGCAAATAAACCTTGTCGACCGATACGCATTTCGCGTTCGCGCCACGCTTGATTAAAGAAAGTCAGCGACATCTTTGCACCGTTGTTATCTTCGATCATTACTTCAACAATCACCTGTTTGCGATTAGCCATTCTTCGACTCTTTACAGAGTGCACTTTCGCCAAAACTGTTGCCTCTTCGCCTTCGCGAAGTTCTGCAATATTGGTTAACTCACCACGTTTTACATACCTACGTGGATAATGATGAAGAAAATCACCCACGGTGTTATATCCCAATTCAGAGGCAACAACTTTGGCAGTGCGATCCCCGATCACATCAACCAGTTTTGTATCCAAATTAGCCACGGCTAATCTTCTATTGCCCGGAGGGATATTTAGGACTTTTACCGATTATGTTGGATTTCAAGCGACTCTAAGGCTCAATTTTCCGCCTCGCCCTGCTTTAAATTGGCCGATTTCGCTCACACGAAGAGTTCAAGTAAAGTCTGCCCTTGTAATTGGAATGTA
>CAZUOG010000025.1:0-5613 GCA_964622225.1 uncultured Actinomycetes bacterium
TGTTCTGCGCGTGGTTAAGGTCTACAAGACGCTTCATTACGAATGGCTTGAAGAGTTCGAGCGCCATCTGCTTTGGCAGACCGCATTGGTGCAACTTAAGTTGTGGACCAACAACGATGACCGAACGGCCAGAGTAGTCAACGCGCTTTCCGAGCAAGTTCTGACGGAAACGACCTTGCTTACCTTTAAGCATGTCTGAAAGTGATTTAAGTGGACGGTTTCCTGGACCAGTTACTGGGCGACCACGACGACCGTTATCAAATAGCGAGTCAACAGCTTCCTGCAACATACGCTTTTCATTGTTAACGATAATTTCTGGTGCACCAAGATCTGCCAGACGCTTCAAACGATTGTTACGGTTAATTACGCGACGGTACAAATCATTTAGATCTGATGTTGCGAAACGTCCGCCATCTAGTTGAACCATTGGACGAAGATCTGGTGGAATAACTGGAACGCAATCAAGCACCATTGATGCTGGCTTGTTTCTAGTATTTAAGAATGAGTTAACAACCTTTAGTCGCTTAATAGCACGAGTCTTCTTTTGACCTTTACCAGTTTGTGATAACTCATTTAATTTATCAAACTCAGCTTTTAGATCAAAGGTTTCAAGACGAGATTGAATTGCTTGCGCGCCCATTGATCCCTTGAAGTAAACACCGTAACGATCACGAAGTTCACGATATAAAGATTCATCACCTTCAAGATCTTGAACCTTAAGATTCTTAAAACGATTCCAAACAGCTTCTAGGCGATCTAGCTCTTTTTGAGAACGATCACGGATAGTCTTAAGTTCGCGCTCACCAGCTTCACGCACCTTACGGCGAGCATCTGCCTTGGCGCCTTCATCTTCAAGATCTGCTAAATCAGATTCCATTTTCTTAGTTCTGGCATCTAATTCAAGATCACGACGAGACTCAATCTTTTTGTAATCTGATGCGTACTTCTTCTCTAAAGTTGGCATATCTTCAGCGCGAGCCTCAGTATCAACCTCAGTGATCATGTATGCAGCAAAGTAAATTACTTTTTCAAGATCCTTTGGTGCTAGATCTAGTAGGTAACCAAGACGGCTTGGTACACCCTTGAAATACCAAATGTGAGTAACAGGAGCTGCTAACTCAATATGTCCCATGCGCTCACGACGAACCTTGGCACGAGTTACCTCAACGCCGCATCGCTCGCAAATGATTCCTTTGAATCGAACCCGCTTGTACTTACCGCAATAACATTCCCAGTCACGAGTTGGTCCGAAAATCTTCTCATCGAAGAGACCATCTTTTTCTGGCTTGAGTGTGCGGTAGTTGATGGTCTCTGGCTTCTTAACTTCACCAAAGGACCACTCACGAATATTTTGCGCCGAAGCGAGACCGATTCTTAATTCATCGAAAAAGTTGACATCTAACATAGTTATTTATCTCCTCAAACTTCTTCAACAGAGCTTGGTTCAACTCGGGACAAGTTGATACCTAACTCTTCGGCGGTTCGGAATACTTCTTCGTCGGTATCACGGAGCGCAATGGCGACGCCTTCAGATGAAAGCACTTCGACATTGAGACATAGTGATTGCATTTCCTTAACAAGTACCTTGAATGATTCTGGAATACCTGGCTCTGGAATATTTTCGCCCTTAACAATCGCTTCATAAACCTTTACGCGACCAAGCACGTCATCAGATTTAATTGTGAGCAACTCCTGCAAGGTGTAGGCAGCGCCATAAGCTTCCAGCGCCCAAACTTCCATTTCGCCGAAGCGCTGACCACCGAATTGTGCTTTTCCACCAAGTGGTTGTTGGGTGATCATGGAGTATGGACCAGTTGAACGTGCGTGAATCTTGTCGTCTACCAAGTGGTGGAGCTTCAAGATATACATATAACCAACTGTGATTGCTTCTTTATATGGCTGACCAGTACGGCCATCAAATAATTTTGCTTTTCCGTTTGGTCCAACAAGTTGCATTCCATCAGCATTTGGAAGTGTTGATCCAAGTAGACCTTGAATTTCATCTTCGCGAGCGCCGTCGAATACAGGTGTTGCAATGTTGGTATTTGGCGCAGCTGATGCAGCACCGATGGTGTGCATGCGCTTCTGCCAATCTTCCTTATCGCCACTTACTTGCCAGCCACTCTTTGCAACCCAACCTAAGTGAGTTTCAAGAACTTGACCAACGTTCATACGACCAGGAACACCGAGCGGGTTAAGAACCACATCTACTGGAGTTCCATCTGCAAGGAATGGCATATCTTCAACTGGCAAAATCTTGGAGATAACACCCTTGTTACCGTGGCGACCAGCAAGCTTGTCACCATCTTGAATTTTGCGCTTCTGTGCGATGTAAACCCGAACAACTTGGTTAACACCAGCAGGAAGATCGTAACCATCTTCAAGATCTTGAAGTTTTACGCCGATTACTTTTCCGCCTTCACCGTGTGGAACTTTAAGTGAGGTATCGCGAACTTCACGAGCCTTCTCACCGAAAATTGCACGGAGCAAACGTTCTTCTGGAGTTAATTCAGTTTCGCCCTTTGGCGTTACCTTTCCAACCAGAATGTCGCCAGGCACTACATCGGCACCGATTCGAATAATTCCGCGCTCATCAAGATCAGCGAGAACTTCTTCTGAAACGTTAGGGATGTCGCGAGTGATTTCTTCAGCACCAAGTTTGGTATCGCGCGCATCAACTTCATACTCTTCAATATGAATAGAAGAGAGCACATCATCTTGTACTAAACGTTGCGACAAGATAATCGCGTCTTCGTAGTTATGGCCTTCCCATGACATAAATGCCACGAGTAAGTTTTTGCCGAGCGCCATTTCACCTTTATCGGTACATGGACCATCAGCAATAGCTTGGCCGGCTGCAACTTTGTCGCCAGCGTTTACCAGAACCTTCTGATTTCGAGAAGTGCTCTGGTTCGAGCGAATGAACTTCTCTAAGTAGTAAGGCTCTTCTTTGCCATCTTCTTCTTCGATAATAATTACATCTGATTGAACTGAAATTACTTTTCCGCCCTTTTTAGCAAGAAGAACATCGCCAGCATCAACAGCTGCGCGATACTCCATACCAGTACCAACAAGTGGCGATTCAGAACGCATCAACGGCACAGCCTGACGCATCATGTTAGAACCCATGAGCGCACGGTTAGCATCATCGTGCTCTAAGAACGGAATCATTGCGGTAGCAACCGAAACCATCTGTCGAGGTGATACATCCATGTAATCAACTTCTTCAGCAAGAATGTTTTCAACTTCGCCACCACGACGACGAACCAATACGCGAGGTTCTGCGAAATGGTTATCTTCAGTTAGCGGAGCGTTTGCTTGTGCGATTACGTGTTCATCTTCTTCATCAGCAGTTAAGTAATCAACGGCATCTGAAACTTTGCCGTTTGTTACTTTGCGATAAGGAGTTTCAACGAAACCAAATGGTGTGATCCGTGCATATGTTGCTAGCGATCCGATAAGTCCAATGTTTGGACCTTCCGGAGTTTCAATTGGACACATACGTCCGTAGTGAGATGGGTGCACGTCACGAACTTCGAAGCCAGCACGATCTCGGGAGAGACCGCCGGGTCCAAGTGCTGAAAGACGACGCTTATGTGTTAAACCAGAAAGTGGATTTGTTTGATCCATGAACTGTGAAAGTTGTGAAGTTCCGAAGAACTCTTTGATTGATGCAGTAATCGGACGGATGTTAATTAAAGTCTGTGGCGTAATTGCTTCCACATCTTGAGTAGTCATACGTTCACGAACTACGCGCTCCATACGGGAAAGTCCAGTACGTACTTGGTTTTGAATTAATTCACCAACAGAACGTAGGCGACGGTTACCGAAGTGATCGATATCGTCGATTTCAACACGTACTTGCTTGCCGTACTCCATAAGCGCTTCGCCCTTATGAACCGCTACTAAATAGCGAATTGTTGCGACAATATCTTCAATCGTAATTAAGCCCTTATTTAGCTCATGATCTAGTCCGAGCTTCTTATTCAACTTAAAGCGACCAACCTTGGCCAAGTCATAACGCTTTGGGTTGAAGTAAAGGTTTTCAATTAAGTTTTGTGCAGCTTCTTTAGTTGGTGGTTCACCTGGACGCATTTTACGATAGATATCCAGGAGCGCTTCATCTTGAGTATGAACTGTGTCCTTCTCAAGTGTTTGCTTCATTGATTCGTAATCGCCGAATTCAGATGCGACTTGTTCGTCAGTCCAACCAAGTGCTTTTAAGAATACTGTTACTGAAAGTTTGCGCTTACGGTCGATACGAACGCCAACGAAATCTTTCTTATCAATTTCAAATTCCAACCATGCACCGCGGCTAGGAATAATCTTTGTTGTATATACATCTTTATCTGATGTCTTTTCAATAGTGCGCTCGAAATAAACGCCAGGTGAACGAACTAGTTGTGAAACCACAACGCGCTCGGTTCCGTTAATAACGAAAGTTCCACGTGGAGTCATTAATGGGAAGTCGCCCATAAATACTGTTTGAGATTTGATTTCACCGGTGGTGTTGTTGGTGAATTCTGCTGTTACGAATAATGGAGCTGCGTAAGTTAAATCGCGCTCTTTACATTCAGCGATGCTGTACTTCGCTGGTTCGAAACGGTGATCGCTAAAGGAGAGCGACATCGAACCTTGAAAGTCTTCGATTGGTGAAATCTCTTCAAAGATTTCTTCGAGGCCAGAAGTTTTTGGAACTTCGCCTCTGCCAACGCGATCATTTAAACCAAGACGTGAACGCCAAGCATCATTTCCAAGTAACCAATCAAAGCTCTCGGTTTGCAGAGCCAATAGGTTTGGAACTTCTTGTGGTTCACGGATTTTGGCGAAAGATACGCGCAACGGTGCAGTTGATTTTTTCGCGGCCAAGATATGTCCTCCCAAAGTACGTTGTCACTACTTAACTTGCGGACTAACTTCTTTTTCACACAGCTCACGCCAGGTCTCAGCCGCTATATGCAAGGACCCAAGGGTTTTTGTGCGAAGGGGCAGGTTACCTCTCACCCCCGTTGGCTGTCCAATTTTTATCCCGTTCACGCTAGAAAAAGGCTCGGCCCCCCTGTATAAGGGGGGCCGGCCTCGGGAAATTGCTACTTACTTAATTGTTACCTTTGCGCCAGCTGCTTCAAGAGCGGCTTTTGCCTTTTCAGCAGTTTCTTTAGAAGCCTTCTCAAGCAAAGTTGCTGGAGTTGCATCAACTAGATCCTTAGCTTCTTTCAAGCCAAGGCTGGAGTTAAGTGCGCGTACTTCTTTAATAACTGCAATTTTCTGTGAACCAGCTTCTTCAAGAATAACGGTGAAGTCATCTTGAGCTGCTGCTGCTTCGCCGCCTGCTGCTGCTCCGCCGCCTGCTGCTGCAACTGGTGCTGCTGCTGTTACATCAAATTCAGTTTCGAATGACTTAACGAAATCAGAGAGTTCGACAAGAGTCATTTCTTTGAATTGGGACAATAGATCTTCGGTGCTTAGCTTTGCCATTTTAGTTTCCTTTATCTTTGGTCGTAATTTTTAGTGACGGATTAATTTTCAGGGGTTGCTTCTGGTGCACTTTCGGCCGGAGCTTCTGGAGTTGCTTCCGCAACAACTTCTGCAACAACTTCAGCTACTGGAGCT
>CAZUOG010000025.1:5713-13693 GCA_964622225.1 uncultured Actinomycetes bacterium
CAACAACTTCAGCTACTGGAGCTGGCGTTGGAGTTCCGCTTTCGGCTTCGCGCTTAATGCGAAGTGCATCAAATGAACGAGCTGCTTTAGCAAGCGATGCTTTCATCGCACCAGCAAGCTTTGCCAATAGAACTTCGCGAGATTCTAGATCTGCGAGTTTCATAATTTCAGCAACTGAGATTGATTTTCCTTCGAAGATTCCACCCTTGATTACAAGTAATGGATTTTCTTTTTGGAAGTTCTTCAAACTCTTTGCAGCTGTAATCGGATCACCTTTAATAAAGGCAACTGCGGATGGTCCCTTAAGTAGTTCATCAGGAACCGAAACGCCTGCTTCTTTTGCAGCGATCTTTGTCAAAGTGTTTTTAACTACGGAGTACTTAGTATCTGCACCAAGTGAACGTCGTAGCGCCTTCATTGAGGTCACGGATAATCCGCGATACTCAGTCAATACAGTTGCTTGTGCTGATCGAAAATCTTCGACCAACTCTGCAACGGCAGCTGACTTATCAGGGCGAGCCATTTGGCTTCCTTTCATTAAGTAAAACTTTTTACCGTAAATGTAAAAATCCCGTCACGCATAGATGCGTACGGGATAAATCTCGTATCGAACCTATGCGGGCTGTCTTTCGACATTTACTTCGATCACTTTCGTAACCGAAACCAGCAGTCTCTGGTGAGATGACGAAGGCTAGGACATAAGTCCTAGCCCAGTCAAACTCGCTAATCCCGCTTGGAAGCAGGGTAATTATTGAATCGCAGATCCACCTTCACGTGCAAAGTTTGGATCAAGTGCAATTCCAGGTCCCATCGTTGAAGAGACTACTGACTTCTTAATGAAGCGTCCCTTTGATGATGCTGGCTTTGCGCGCATGATTTCTTCAATCGCAGCTGCGTAATTCTCTGCAAGTTGTTCAGCAGTGAATGAAGCTTTTCCGATTAAGAAGTGCAAATTTGAATTCTTATCAACGCGGAATTCAATCTTTCCGCCTTTAATATCGTTAACCGCTTTTGTTACATCAGTTGTAACAGTTCCGGTCTTTGGGTTAGGCATTAAACCGCGAGGTCCAAGTACTTTACCGAGTCGTCCAACTTTGCCCATTAGGTCTGGGGTTGAAACAACTGCATCGTAATCAAGACGGCCCTTTGCAACTTCATCAATTAATTCATCTGCACCGACGATATCGGCGCCGGCTGCACGAGCTTCATCAGCGCGTTCTCCAGCTGCGAATACAAGTACGCGAGCAGTCTTACCAGTTCCGTGTGGCAGGTTAACTGTGCTTCGTACTGTTTGATCGGCTTTCTTTGGGTCTACGCCAAGTACGAGCGCAACTTCAATGCTCGAGTCATACTTTGTAACTGTGGTTTCTTTAACTAACTGCATTGCAGATAGCGGTGTGTAAAGCAGGTCGGCGCTAACTTTCTCAGCCGCTGCTTTATATTTCTTACTGCGCTTCATTTGCTTCTCTTTTCGATAGTTGGAAGTTGTGGTTAGCGGGCTTGCGCAGCCCTCCCACGATTGCTAGTCGTACTTATTTAGTTTTAGTTATCCGTTGTTGGTAATACCCATTGATCGAGCGGTACCAGCAATGATTCGTCCGGCTGCTTCAATGTCATTTGCATTGAGATCTGCCATCTTTATCTTTGCAATTTCCTCAACTTGCGCCTTTGTCAGGTTAGCAACTTTGTCTTTGTGAGGAACTGCAGAACCCTTTTCAATACCAGCAGCTTTTAAGATTAAACGTGATGCTGGTGGTGTCTTTGTGATGAAAGAGAATGTGCGATCTTCGTAGACAGTGATCTCTACTGGAATGATCTGACCCTTTTGGCTTTCAGTCGCGGCGTTGTAAGCCTTAACGAAATCCATGATGTTGACACCATGTTGACCGAGAGCTGGACCAACCGGTGGAGCAGGGGTTGCTGCGCCAGCCTGGATCTGCAACTTGATCATTGCTTGGACTTTTTTCTTTGGTGCCATGGTTGTCTCCTAGATTTTCTGTACTTGGTGGAAGGAAAGTTCTACCGGGGTTTCGCGACCAAAGATTGAAACCAATACCTTGAGTTTTGCTTGCTCCGGCATGATTTCGCTGATGGTTGCAGGCAACGTTGCGAATGGGCCATCCATAACAGTTACTGACTCACCAACAGTGAAGTCAACGACGCGAATTTCTGGCTTAAGTGTTGCTTTAAGTTCACGAGGCATCAACATTTTTTCCGCTTCCGAAATTGGAAGTGGGCTTGGGTGATGCGAGTTTCCAACGAAACCAGTTACGCCTGGCGTATTTCGTACGCAAGACCAAGATTCATCGTTGAGATCCATACGGACCAATACATAACCTGGGTAAACATTTCGCTTTACTTGTTTACGTTGGCCATTTTTAATTTCAGTTACTTCTTCTTCAGGAACTTCAATCTGGAAAATATAATCTTCCATATTTAACGAAGTGATACGGTTCGATAAATTTCCCTTAACGCGCTTTTCATAACCAGCGTATGAGTGAACTACGAACCAATCGCCAGGTGCGCGGCGAAGCGCGGCACGGAACTCGGCGAGTTCAGGGCTAACTACTTCTTCAGCCTCAACTTCCGCTACATCTTCAACTAATAAGTCAGTTGCAGCTTGAGCATCTACAGCTGCTTCTTCAGCAGTTAACTCAGATTCGAAATCAGACATGTTTACCCTCCCTTACCCAAAGACCCAAAAAACTAATTTTGTTAGAATTAAATCAAAAACTGATACGACTGCGATGATGAAACCAACGAAGACAAGTACAACGGCTGTGTATGTACTTAATTGTTTACGAGTTGGCCAAACAACTTTGCGCAATTCGTTAATTACTTGGCGATAGAACAGCGAGATTCGACCAAAGAGGTTTAACTTCTCTTCAGTTGAGTTATGAACTTCACTCATCTCTTTTACCTTTCTATCTAGTTACTACTTTTTCTGATCGAGCAGGGCAGGAGGGACTTGAACCCCCAACCGCCGGTGTTGGAGACCGGAACTCTGGCCAATTGAGCTACTGCCCTTCGGGTGTCTAACTAGTCTCGATTAAATTTGGACATGGAAAATCATGACCAATTCATAATCGTATTAATCTCTACTGAAAATTCAGTCGAGGTTTTTTTAGACTATTCAAACGCCAGGCGGGAATTGTAGGTCAGGAGTAGCCATTTGGTCTAACTCGCGCCTGAACCCCTCCTTCGGGCAGACTTCGGAGATGGAAAAGCCTCGCCTATCTCGCCGGATCGCTGCAATCGCAGAGTCGGCCACTTTGGCTGTTGATGCAAAAGCGAAAGCGTTAAAAGCTGCAGGCCGTCCGGTTATTGGTTTCGGCGCTGGCGAACCAGATTTTCCAACTCCCGATTACATCGTTGCTGCAGCAGCGGCTGCAACTGGCGTTGTCGCAAACCATCGTTACACGCCAACCCCAGGCTTACCAGAAATGCGCGAAGCAATCGTTAATAAAACAAAACGTGATTCCAATTATGTAATTACCGCTGACCAAGTTCTGGTAACTAACGGCGGCAAGCAATCGGTTTACCAATCATTTGCCAGCATTGTTGATCCAGGTGATGAAGTTTTATTACCAGCGCCATATTGGACTACATATCCAGAGTGCATCAAACTAGCGGGCGGTGTACCGGTAGAAGTATTTGCTGATGAATCTCAGAATTATTTAGTAACTGTTGCGCAACTTGAAAAAGCGCGCACACCTAAAACTAAAGTTTTACTCTTCTGCTCCCCTTCTAACCCAACTGGCTCGGTCTACTCGCCAGAAGAAGTGAAAGCAATTGGGGAATGGGCCGTTAAAAATAATCTTTGGGTAATCACCGATGAAATCTATGAACATTTACTTTATGACGGTGCGAGCGCGCCATCTCTTCCAGTTTTAGTTCCAGAACTAGCTGATCGATGCATCATCCTTAATGGCGTTGCAAAAACTTATGCGATGACTGGTTGGCGCGTTGGTTGGATGATCGGCCCTAAAGATGTAATTAAGGGCGCTACAAATTTGCAATCTCACTTATCTTCAAACGTATCTAACGTTTCGCAACGTGCAGCAATCGCTGCGCTAACTGGCGATCTCGCCGCAGTTCACACAATGGGCGAAGCATTTAATCGTCGTCGTAAATTAATCGTGCAATTACTTAATGAAATTCCAGGAGTTAATTGCCCAACCCCAACTGGCGCTTTCTATGTTTATCCATCAGTAAAAGGCGTACTTGGTAAGGAAATTCGCGGCAAACGCCCAACAACTTCAATTGAGCTTGCAGCTTTAATTCTCGATGAAGTAGAAGTCGCAGTTGTTCCTGGCGAAGCATTCGGACCTTCTGGATATTTACGATTCTCTTACGCAACAAGCGATGCCGATATTGTTGAAGGCATTGCTCGAGTGAAAGCGTTATTAAGCGAAGCTAAGTAACTATTCGAGGGTTAATCCCACGAAGTGCACTTCTGGCTCCAAAGTAATTCCAAATACCTCTTTAACCCGGCCGCGCGCATTTCTTGCTAACTCTGCAATATCTTCAGCAGTTGCAGTACCGCCGTTTACTAAAGCTAATACATGTTTAGTAGAAACGTGCGCGCCAGCATGTGCCTCGCCTTTTTTAACTCCGGCATGTTCCATTAACCAAGCTGCTGAAGTTTTTATCCGGCCATCGCTCTGCGGCCAACGCGGCGCACCTTCTGGCAGCTTTGCGGCTTGCTCTGCGCTAAGAATTGGATTCACAAAGAACGAACCAGCTGACCAAGAATCTGGATCGTTAGCATCTAACAACATTCCTTTGCTAGCACGAAGGGCTAAGACTGCAGATCGAACGTCGGTAATTGGTGCGCGCTCTTCTAATTTAATTCCCAAAAAGTTAGCTAGCTCTTGATACTTAATCGGAAGTGACATTTCACCGCTTCGCAATTGAAAGGTAACATCTAAAATTACATATCGATTTGGCTCTTTCTTAAATATTGAGGAGCGATAAGAGAACTCACAACTTTGGTTTGTAAAAGTTTTCTGGGCATCGTTTTTCCGGTCAAAGGTTCGAACTTGTGCAATTACTTCGGATACTTCGTGGCCATAAGCGCCAATGTTTTGAATAGGTGCGCCGCCAACAGTTCCAGGAATTCCACTTAAAGTTTCTAAGCCAGCAAAGCCTTTACCCATAATCCACGCAACGAATTGATCCCAATCTTCGCCAGCTGCAACAGAAATCATGCCACCACTGCATGCATCTACATGATAAGTATTTCCTTTAGTTTCAACGCGAATTACTGTGCCCTTAAATCCAGCATCACCAACTAAAACATTTGAACCGCCGCCAATTACCAATAGCGGTTCGCGCGCGCCATCAGCAGCTCGAATTGCATCGACTAATTCAGCTTCAGTTGTTGCATGTACAAATTTCTGCGCGGGTCCACCAACATGCAAACTGGTGTACTGCGAGAGGTTTTCCATAACGTAAGGCTACCTGCGCGGTGCGAGAATGTCCTCACGTCCACGGAAGCGCTCCAAAATACGCTGGTAATTCTTCTTGGAATTCTTTTCACGGTACTCCGGATTTACATCGTGATATCCATGATGTCTACCTTGCATTAACGGTAAATCTATTTGCAATAACTTTCCACCGTTTTCACGAATTGCTAACGACATTTCAATATCTGCATTTCGATAATAAGTTGCACTTGGGTTTGCGCCACCTACATCCAAGATAAATTCTCGATCAAACGCCGTGAAATATGAGAAGAGCACATCTACTTCGCCAACACCTTTATCTTCGGTACTTCGCCAATCGTCTGCGAGGTTTACTAAACCGCCGCGCCAGCCAACTGCTTTGTAACCTTCCGCAAATTTAGCAATCGTTGGCATAATTGCATCACCAGCAAATTGCGTAGATGGATCCATAATCACAACATATTTACTATCGATCCTAGTTAATAATTTATTAACCGAGTGACCCCAGCCGAGTTTATTTTTCTGCCAAGTAGTAACTACGCCGGCAAATTGGCCAATGGGCTCGCAAAGAGTTTGATTTTCTTTTCCGGATGTCTCGATATAAATCGGTGTGTCTGTAAAGTCACGAATAGATTTAATACAAGTAATTAAATCCTCTTGAAAACCATCAGCAACAATGGCAATTGCGGTGCTCACAGGAGTGAAACTGTTGCTTTCGCCATTCCCAATACTTTTACGCCTGCGCACTCCGCAGTTATTTCAAGCCTTACTTGCCGAGCTGATACTTCATCAATTACAGCGCTAAACGTTATTGCAACATCTACCCCAGCTGGCACTACAACTGGCTTAGTAAACCTAGATGAGATTTCAGTTACGGCAGCGGAACTCCCTGCCCACTTAGTTACATACTTACCAGCAAGGGCCATAGTTAACATGCCATGTGCAATTACATCTGGCAGGCCAACAGATTTAGCAACAGCTTCATCTTGATGAATTGGATTTTGATCGCCGCCAGCGTTGGCATACTCAACAAGTGTCGCCCGATTAATCTTGTATGTTTCGGCTGGTATTTGATAACCAAGTTCTACTTTTCTCATCCGCGCACCACCAAAGTGGTCCATTGCACTTGGGCTAACTCTGCGCCACAATGTAAATCAGTTCGTACCGTAACAATTTCATTTCCAGCCACAGCACGGTAACTCTCAATAGTAGAAGTACATGTGACTTCATCACCGGCATGAAGCGGCCGATTGTTTTGAAACTTCTGATCGCCATGGACAACTCGAGTCCAATCCAAACCATTCTCTTCAAGGAGCGCTTGGGAAGGCCCAAGTGAAATCATGATCGAATATGTAACTGGTGAATTTATTACTTCGCTCTCGCCAATAGCGTGCGCAAAATTAGAGATAGATTCTTGGGTAACTTTAAATGTGGTTGAACTCTTACGGCTCTTCCCGACTGCATCGGGATTGAACATCGGTTAGGCCTTAGAAAGAAAGGTTTAGCGAGTTTCGCGGTGCAGAGTTGATGCGTTGCAACGTGCGCAGAACTTCTTTAGTTCCATACGATCTGGATCGTTGCGACGGTTTTTACGAGTGATGTAATTACGTTCTTTGCAGTCAACGCATGCCATAGTGATCTTTGGGCGAACATCCGCACTCTTGCTGGCCATGGTGACTCCTCTTTAGCTACGAGTTATTTCAGAACTGTTAAGGGAGCGAGAATACCTAAGCACCCTGTGGATGGCAAAAAAGTGAAATCCCCCGCATGAATACGATACCCAATCAAGAAAAAGTACCCCGGAGCGGCAGTCGAGTTAACGACTTCGTCCGGGGCGTTCGCGAGGAAGTATACAACATTTTTCCACTGCACAGATTTGATATTTATCTAAACGAGAGCGGCCAAAATTATGTTCGCGCGCTTCGGTTATATGCCTGGAACATTGAGATTTCGGCGGCGTTATTAGGCGGTTTACATATTCTTGAAGTCACCCTGAGTAATTCAATAATGCAACAACTAACTAAATCTGAAATGAAATTGGATTGGTGGAACACGCCAAAAATACTTTTTCCAGACTCTTTGAAAATCATTAATAGTTCTAAAACTAAGTTTCAACCGAATTCTAAAGGAAGGTCCGAATTGTTAGTGCCAGAAGTAGGTTTTGGTTTTTGGATTGGGCTATTTGCAAAGAGATACCATCAGAATCTATGGGGGCCATATTTAAGGCGTGCGCTTCCGAATTATTCTGGAACAAGAGCGAATATACATGGAGAATTAGAAGAGATTCGACTGTTAAGGAACCGAATTGCACACCACGAAACTGTATTCAACAAAAATATTGCGGAACTTCACTACTCCATAATTAGAATTACATCATTCGTTAATTCCGAGGCTGGTATTTGGCTTGACAAGAATTCACGTGTTGATGCGGTATTGAAAAAGAAAAATCTCGTACTCAATGGTGAGCACGAGACTTCTTTCTAGTAGCGGAGGCGGGATTTGAACCCACGACACAGCGATTATGAGCCGCTTG
>CAZUOG010000026.1:0-13306 GCA_964622225.1 uncultured Actinomycetes bacterium
GGGCTTCAAAGGCCCATGTGCTAGCCACTACACAATGGCGGAACCCATATTCTCTCGTATAAGGCGCAATTCGCCAAAATTGGGCGATTGCCACCGATAGCATTTGCGCGGATATGAACGACAAAGATGAAGTAGATCGCCTAATAGCTGCTTGGCAAAAAGAGCGTCCTGATTTGGATTTTTCTCCATTGGCTGTTCTATCTCGCATCACAAGAATTTCAAAACACCTCGACATTGCAAGACGAAATGCTTTCGCAGAGTTAGAGACTTGGGGTTTTGATGTTTTAGCAACTCTTCGTCGTGTTGGAGATCCATATCAACTTTCACCAGGACAACTAATTCTAGAAACCATGGTTACAAGCGGCACTATGACAAATCGTTTAGATCGACTTGAAGAATTAGGTTTGATTACTCGTACTCAAGATCCAAGCGACGGACGCGGAAGTTTGGTTACTTTAACTAAAGCCGGTGCAAAAGCAGTTGATAGTGCAATGGAAGATTTATTAAGCCGCGAACGTGAACTTTTGAAAGTTCTAACTAAGAATCAACAAAGTGAATTAGCAGCGCTATTGCGCGAACTTGCAATTCCTTTCGAAGATTAAATCTACTAATTAATTAACAGAAATAACTTTTGCGCCGTGCACCGGTCCTTGTGCGCGAGCTACGCTTCCAACTACTCCGCTAGAAGTTAAAGCAACAGCCAAGTCCAAAGAATGATCTTCGTCAGTGACCAAAAATGCGACAGAAGGTCCTGAACCAGAGACGATTCCGCCCAAAGCTCCATACTCTTGGCCAGTATCAAGAATTAAACGAAGTGCCGGGCGAAGTGAACATGCCGCAGCTTGTAAGTCGTTACTTAAAGATTTTCCAACTCTTACAGAGTCGCCTGACAGCAGCGCTTGTAGCAATTCATCATTCAGAGATGGTGCTTTGATATCAAGCCCGGTTCTTAGTCGATCACATTCACCATAAACAGCTGGCGTTGATAAACCATTGCTAGATACTGCAATCACCCAGTGATAGTTGCCGCGAGAAAGTGCTGGTGTTATTTCATCTCCATGTCCTCGGCCAACTGCGGTTCCGCCATGGAGCATAAAAGGCACATCGCTACCTAGATTTCTGGCTACTTCTCCCATTTCGTCTTTCGACAAACCAAGCCCATAAAGTGCATCAATAGCTAACAAAGTTCCCGCAGCATCTGCGCTACCTCCGGCCATTCCACCAGCAACTGGAATTAATTTATCTATTTCAATTTCCAGATTCAAATCTGTATTGAATTTTTCCGACATTAATTCAATCGCTTTATACACTAAATTACTTTGATCCAATGGCACACCGCTGGTGTAATCACCTTTAACGGTTAAATTAAATTGTTCCCCGCGAGAAATTTTCAAAGTATCAGATAAAGAAATGGCTTGAAATACCGTTACGACATCATGGTAACCATTTGGTTTTTTGGGTCCAACAGATAATTGCAGATTAACCTTCGCAGGCACTTGAACTTCTACGGACTTGTAACGCACGGTGAAAGACTAATAGTTATTTAATAATTTTGTGCCGCAATCGCGATGTATGCAGAAATGTCCAAAGCTTCGCCTCTTAAGGTTGGATCAATGCCGGCCGAAGCAATTATCAATTCTGCATTTAGTCCAAGGACCGATGACATCGCGGATCTGATCATTTTTCTTCTCTGTGAAAAAGCTGCATCTATAAGTGCAAAAACTCTCCTACGAAATTCTTCATCGCCAAGCGGATCGTGTCGTCTAAAGTAAACCAACTTGGAATCAACATTTGGGACTGGCCAAAAAACACTTCTTGAGATATTTCCAGCCAGTTCCAAATCTGCCCACCAGGCACCTTTTAAGCTTGGCACTCCGAAATCTTTATTACTTGGTTTCGCTGCGAGGCGATCAGCCACCTCTGCCTGCACCATCACAACACCTTCGCGCAAAGTTGGAAAGCGCTCTAATAAATTAAGCAATACTGGAACCGAAACGTTATAAGGCAAATTCGCTACTAAAACTGTCGGATTCTTCGGCAATTCAGTAACTTCTAACGCATCTTTATTAATCACTGTTAAATCTGCATCAGGATTATGTTCAGAGACAGTTACTGGAAGTTGGATTGCCAATCTGTTATCAATTTCCACAGCGATTAAAGGAGCGCCGGTTTCAAGAATCGCCAAAGTTAGTGAACCCAATCCCGGTCCAATTTCCATCGCAACGTCGTCTTTTCCAATAGAAACCTGTCGAACAATTTTTTGGCAGGTATTTCCATCAATTACAAAATTCTGGCCCAATCCTTTTGAGGGGTTTAAATCTAATTTTGCCGCGAGTTCTCTAATCTCAGCTGCGCCCAGAAGAGTCATTATTCGAAAGATCCAAAAACTCTAAGCGCATTTGCAGTTGTTATTGAGGCAATATGTTCTGGATCCACATCGCGCTCATCAGCTATAAATCGGACGATATTCGCAATTTGCGCCGGAGTATTTAAAGCGCCTCTATATGGTGTTGGAGCAAGAAACGGTGAATCTGTTTCTACTAATAACAATTCATCAGGTACATATTTAACAGCTTCGCGAAGTGCGGGTGCATTCTTAAAAGTTACAGTCCCTGCAAAAGAGAGAATGTATCCACGTTCCACGCAATATTGAGCCATCGCTAAATCGCCTGAATAGCAATGAAAAACCGTCTTTTCTGGTGCGCCTACTTCTTCTAAAACTTTGAGTACATCATCATGTGCATCTCGATCATGAATCACTAAAGCTAAATTATTCTCTTTCGCAATTGCGATATGTCTTCTAAATGATTCGCGTTGAATCTCTTGCAATTCTGGCGGTGTACGGAAGTAATCCAAGCCGGTTTCGCCAATTGCCCTTACTCGGGGATGTTTTGCCAACTCTGCAATTATGGATAAATCTGCTTCCAAATCTGCAACGACTGGCGCTTCATTTGGGTGCAATGCCACAGCTGCTAAAACTTTGCCTGGATAGAGTTCTGCCAAACGCACGCACCATTTAGATTGTTCGGCTGAATAACCAACTTGTACAAGGCGATCAATTCCTACTGCCTCTGCATCTGTAATTACTTGAGCAACTTCTGGAGAATCCGGTGCAGTGTTGGTAACAATTTCTAAATGCGCATGCGCATCAATTGCATTTACTTTTAATGGTTCAGGTGCAGGTGCTAATGTGCGATCAATATCGCGATTGTGGCGATCGGCCAATTAATTTTCCAATCGAGGAAATAGCGGTGCGCTCTTAGCGACTTTGCTACCTGCAGGAAGAGTTCCCCACTTAGCAACGTCTGCAATTTTCTGATTTGAAATCGGGCCGAGAGAAGTCGCACCAAGTGATTCCCAAAGTTTTTCACAAGTTTCAGGCATTACTGGGTGGAGCAAGACCGCCAAAGCTCTAATGCCTTCAGCAGTGTTGTATAGAACTTCATTTAACTTCGCGCTATTTGCTTCATCTTTTGCCAAGATCCAAGGTTCAGTTTCAGTGACATACAGATTGATTCGCTTACAGAAATCCATAATTGCCAAAATTCCTCCCTGGAAATCTAAAGCGCACATTGCCTTATCCGCAGTATCCACTGTCTTGTTCAAGAGTTCAGCTAATTCGCCACCATCTGCAGGAGCAGGAATTACACCACCACAATATTTTTCTATCATCGCAGTTAAACGAGATGCCAAATTGCCGAAATCATTAGCTAATTCACTGGTGTATCTCGCGCCCATGTCTTCCCATGAGAATGATCCATCGCTACCGAATGGAATTGCGCGCATGAAGTAATAACGGAATGCATCTACACCGAAATGATTGGTGATATCGCTCGGAGCAATTCCAGTTAGTTTGCTCTTTGACATTTTTTCTCCGCCAACTAACAACCAGCCGTGCGCAAATACTTTTCCTGGAACTGGAAGACCTGCGGCCATAAGCATTGCTGGCCAAATCACAGCGTGGAATCTTAAAATATCTTTTCCGACCAAATGAACATCTGCTGGCCATTTAGATTCAAAATCTGACTTATTTTCATCGCCTAATCCCACCGCAGTCGCGTAATTTAATAACGCATCAAACCAAACATAAACAACTTGCTTTGTATCCCAAGGAACTGGAATGCCCCAGTTGAATGTAGAACGCGAGATAGAAAGATCTCTAACTTCTCCCTCAAGAAATGAAATAACTTCGTTTCTTGCACTCTCAGGTTGGCATGCTTCTGGATTATCTTTGTAATGCTTTAATAGCGCTTCGCGAAAATCTGATAATTTAAAGAACCAGTTATCTTCATCGACTATTTCTACTGGTTTGCTATGAATTGGGCAGAGTTTCTGTCCTTTGTCATCAATTAAGTCACCAGGCAATTTAAATTCTTCGCAACCTACGCAATACGGTCCTTCAAATTTTCCTGCATAAATAAATCCAGCATCTTTTAATTTTTGAAGGAAATTCTGAACTCGCTTGGTGTGGCGTTGCGAAGTTGTACGAATGAAATCATCGTTAGCGATGTTCAATGCTTTCCAATTCGGTAGCCAAGCTTCTTCTACTAATTTATCTACCCAAGCTTGCGGTGCAACACCGTTGGCATCAGCCGTGCGCATTACTTTTTGGCCATGTTCGTCAGTGCCGGTTAAGTACCAAGTTGGTTCACCTTTTTGGCGATGCCAACGAGTTAATACGTCTCCGGCAACAGTTGTATATGCATGGCCAATGTGTGGCGCATCGTTTACGTAATAGATCGGAGTCGTTACGTAATAAGCCTTTTGGGTCATGCGCGCATTCTACCTTTAACTTAATGTGCGTTTTTAGCCGCAACCATTGCGTCGAATACTTCGCGTTTTGGTAAATCTAGCTCTAATGCAACAGCGGCAATTGCTGCTTTTCGCTCCATGCCAACATTTACTAATTTACTTACCGCATCAATTATCACTTGTTGGGTAATCTCTTTTGCGCCTGCTTCAGCTCCGCTGATAACAATCGTTATTTCACCCAGAATCTCTTTTGAGTTTGCCCACTCTTGTATTTCATTAAGAGTTCCGCGAATCGTTTCTTCGTAGGTTTTTGTCATTTCTCGACAGAGCGCAGCCTTGCGTTCCTCACCGAGTATTGAGGTCGCCGCTTCTAAAGTTTCCAACAATCTATGTGGTGCTTCAAAGAAAACAATAGTGCGAATTTCATATTTTAAATTCTCGAAAAATTTCTCTCTGGCGCCTTGGGTTCTTGGTACAAAGCCTTCAAAACAAAATCGATCTGTAGGCAATCCAGAGAGTGCCAACGCTGTAGTAACTGCACTTGGACCCGGAAGAACTTCTACTGGAATATTTTCTGAAACTGCAGATCTGACTAATTTAAAACCTGGATCACTTACTGTAGGCATACCCGCATCAGTTACAACAAGAACTTCTGCGCCTTTTTTTAATTCTTCCAAAAGTTGATTAGTTCGTTCTTCTTCATTTCCTTCAAAAAAGGAAAGCACTCTGGCTTGAGTATCTACTCCCAAATCCTGACAGAGTCTCTGAAATCTTCGAGAGTCTTCTGCCGCAATGATTGTGGCGTTCTTGATTGCATTTATTAAGCGCGCAGAAGCATCTCCGGGATTGCCAAGCGGCACACCAGCGAGAAGTAACTTCATGTGCGCAATCATCTCATCTACTCTTTACTCATGTTCCCATCGCTGGTCATCACCTTCATGGCCTTCTTAATGCGTATCTTTAACCTGGCTACACCTAAAGGTTTGGTCTTTGATGAGATCTATTATGTTGATGGAGCTCGTGACTATTTGAAATATGGCGTAGAGGTCACGAAAGGCGCACCTGAATTTGTGGTGCATCCGCCCGTAGGAAAATGGCTAATTGCCGCGGGAATCAAGATTTTCGGTGACCACGAATTTGGCTGGCGCATTGCAGTCGCAATTGCAGGTACTTTTACTGTGTACCTAACTGCAAGAATTGCACAAAGAATTTTCTATGAAAATAAATGGGCAACACTTGCAGCGCTATTAATGGCTCTTGATGGGCTTAATTTAGTTATGTCTCGTACCGCGCTATTAGATATTTTCTTAACTCTATTTATTCTGCTCTCTGTAAATTCTTGGTTAAAAGGTCATTATTTACGTTTTGCAATTTACCTAGGGCTAGCAATGGGCAGTAAGTGGAGTGCTCTCTACTTTGTAATTGCATTCTTAATTTTGGAATTTATGCTAAATAGAAATCTCATCCGAACTATTAAGGTGGGATTGACTTCAGGTTCTCTATACATTGCATCATGGTTTGGTTGGTTTAATTCTTCATTAGGCTGGGATAGAGATTCCAAATCTAATCCAATTGCATCATTGATTTACTATCACAAAGAGATGTTGGGTTTTCACACTGGACTAACTGAGAAACATTCGTATCAGGCAAATCCTTGGAGCTGGATTGTTATGGGACGACCGACTAGTTTTTATTATCAATCTCCTTCGGGCTGCGGCAGTAAGAGTTGCGCGCAAGAAGTTCTAGCTTTAGGAACTCCAATTCTTTGGTGGATTGGTGTAATTGCTCTTCTATTCATAATCGGAGTGAATATTCATAATTTTGCGATGCGTGAATTCGATATTGCTTCACTACTTCCATTCATTGGAATAATTGCTGGATATCTACCATGGTTTTTCTTCCAAAAAAGAACTGTGTTTACTTTCTACGCAATCGCATTTCAACCATTCTTAATTTTGGCCATTGTTTTGCTAGCGAAATTAGCCTATGAATACGACGCAAGATTGAAGTTCGTAATTGCAGCGGTGGTATTTGTAATCGCCGTTAATTTCGCTTATTTCTATCCAGTATTTACTGGTCAAATAACAACATACAACGAATGGTTTTCGCGTATGTGGTGGAATTCTTGGATTTAAGAATTAACTGCGCGATCGCGTTTTTGTGCGGCCTCTTCGGCTAATTGAAGATCAAATACTTCGTCCGCACTTGGTGCAGCAGCTGCGAGCGCTTCGCGAGCTAAGCGCTCCTGCTCTTCGCTCCATTGCCCTGGAGTTGTTAAATCTATTACTCGGCGAGGTGTAACGGCTTTTGGTGCACTTACATATGTTGGTGACGGGATGTTATTTGGAGTCCAAGTGTTTCGTGTAGCTGCACTACCTTGTGGAAGTAACACAATGCCGGTGATTTCGCGTTCTGCAAGTGGCACCCAAAGTTCTGAGTTATGTTTCGGAGCTACGACTTCTGACAAATTTAAGTGAGATACACCTTGGGTGCTTCGCTGTAAACCTTCGATGCGACGTCTCTGAATTCTTTCACGATTTATTGTTCGACGAGTATGCGCCAGATAAACCACGAATCCAGAAACAGGAATTCCGATAGCCAACCAACTTAGAAGATTCATAACTGCTCCAACACTTGTCGCAACTAAAGTTGTTAAGATAAGAAGAAAAACTATTCGACGTCGCAATAAAGCTTGTGATTGTTTATAAGGCGCATCTAAGTCCGTGTGAATTGCTATTGAGTATGCATCTTGTGCATCTCCCGCAACTACACGTAGTGCACTCTTGTAACGTTCTACAGATTTTCCAGAGAACTCATCATGTGTGTGAATCCAGCGAGGAAGAAAATAGGCGACCCACATTCCAATAATCGCCAGATAGATAATCGCTGATGCCATGATGGCCAAAGATTAGTGTTTGAAATGTCCGTTTTCGGGTATTTACACCCTACTTAATAGCAATATTTTCTCGGACGAAGCAATGGTGATCTCGCCATCCGCCAGCAATATGCAAATACCTAGGTCTTAGACCTTCATACAAATAGCCACATTTTTCCGCGACTCGAATTGATGGTGAATTCTCTGGGCGAATATTTATTTCAATTCGATGTAATTCCAGTTCATTAAAAGCGAAATCAGTGACCATATTTACCGCTGCAGTCATATAGCCGCGGTTGGAATAGTTCCGGTCAATCCAGTAACCGATATGAGCACCACGTAGCGCCCCATAAATAACTCCACCTAGATTTATTTGGCCAATCAAATTTGGACCTAAGAAAATTCCGAAGGAAAAGGATCGTCCAGCGCGGGCTTCTTTGCGATAGACCTTGACTATTTTGCTAAATGAAAGCGCGTTCATTAATTCATCACTTTTCGAAGTCTTGGGAACTGTGGCTTCCCACTCTTCCAGCCAATCCTTATTAACAGCTCGAACTCGGCGCCATTGTTTTCTATCTGCTGAAGCTAATGGCCTCAGAGTAATTTCACCGTTTGAAAGTTCAATCATTTAATTCTTGGGAGGATAACCGCAGTTACGGTGTCGCCGGCCTTGAGAGAATCACCTGCATTAACAGAAACTAAAGAGTTTGCAGCGGCCAGACTTACAAAATCTTCTTGTTCGGTGAAAATAGATACCGATTGATTGTCATCGCTCAAGGTAGCCAGTAAGTAATTCCTGCCAGTACTTGGTCCTCTGAAATCCCGCTCCAATTTTGCTTTAACAGAAGGGCAATAAACTTCTTTTGCACCAATCATGGTTCGAATAATTGGTCTTACGAATAATTGCATCGCGATATATGCCGTTATTGGATCACCTGGCAATGTCACTACTGGAGTCTTATCCGGACCAATTTGACCAAAATTAAATCTTCCAGAGTTTTCTAGTTCTAGATCAACGACTGAAACTTGACCTAACTGATTTAACGAACGAGTAATTAAATCGAATGAGTCATCATTACGCTCGCCACTAATAACGATTAAATCTGCACGAACCAATTGATCTTCGACAATATCTTTTAGCTCTTCTTCATTATCTGGAATTGAGTGAACTCTGAAGGCAACTCCACCAATCTCTCTGACAATGGTGGTCAATTGCCAAGAATTGGTTTCGTACTCTTCACTTCCTGTAATTGGATTTCCAGGCTCAATTAAGTCTGGGCCTGCCGAAATAATCACAACTCTTGGATGAGGTCTAGTTGGTAAGTGCCCGCGTCCTATAGATGCTGCAAGACCAATCGTGGTTGAACGGATTGGTGAACCACCTTTTAGTACCAAGCGCTCTCCGGCGAATATATCTTCGGCCAGAGTGGCGCCGTGCGCATCAAGTAGAGGTAAATCCAAAGGAGCAAGCGGCTCGACATTTGAAAGGAGCGCGGTTAGGAACTCATCTACGCGCATTCGCTCTAACATAATCCCACCTTACTTTATTTAATTTTGATTTCAGTGAAAGGCGCGAATGCAATGAGTGACAAAGCGACACTGCGTGAAAGATTCCGCCAAATGCGTCGTGAAAATCCTGGTCACGAAAATTACTTATTTCTTCTTGATGTGCCTGAGGTTTCAAACGCCAAGGTAATTACCAGCTACTACCCAATGCCCGGTGAACCGAGCTTGATTTCATTAAATGATGCACTCGTTGCGGCTGGAAAAACTGTCCTACTGCCAAGGATTGTGAATAAGAAAATGGAATTTGCAAAATATGAAGGCGGGTTAATTAAGAATGGCAAATTCCACGAACCTGCGGGAAATATTTTTCTAGGTGAGATTCAAGTTTGCTTAGTACCTGCAACTGCGATTGATAAAGACGGCTATCGATTAGGTCAAGGCGGGGGCTATTACGATCAATTCTTAGTCGGCACATCTGCATACAGAATCGGAATAATTCACGAACGAGAATTCGTTAAGAAATTACCTCACGAATGGTTCGATCAAAAAGTTGAAGCAGTAGCCACAGAATCAGGTTTTAGAACTATTTAGAATTCTCATACTGGCAAGCACAAAGAGTCCTCCAACGACTTGAATCCAAGTGGGGGCTCCACGCCCAAGAACAATTGCGCCTATAACTCCTACTAGCGGAACTATGTTAAATAAGACTGCAACGTGTGTACTTTTTACTCTAGCTGCAGCGTAATTAAATGCAATTATTGGAAGCGCTACTCCAAAGACTCCTGATAAAGCACCTGCCACATATATCTCGGTCGATCTTCCGGTGAAGTGACCGCGGTCAAATAATGTCCACCAGGTAACCGCATATATTGTTGAGAAAAGCGCTTGGCGGTATGCCAAGGTAATTGGATTTATCTCTGTTCCCAATCTCTTTACTGCAACCGCATTTAATCCGCACAAAACTGAAGAGCCCAAGAAACAGAGTGCGCCTAATCCAATTGTTAGCGACAGGCCTGCTTTATCAAAACTACCTAAAGTTGCACCAATAATTCCAAGAAGCACTGCAAACATTTCATGATGAGTAATTCGGTCCTTCAACCATATCGCTGCCCAAAAGACAGTAAACAGCGCTTCCATATTTAAGAGAATTACACCGGTACTTGCAGTAGCAACTGTGTACCCATAATTTCCCATAAGCCAAGCAAAACCAGGTTGGACCGCTCCTAAGAAAGCTGCAAATTTCCAACTGACATTCTTATAAGTGCCATTTCGAAATTTAGTCGGTCGAAAAATATAGAAGAGCGCAATAATTAGAAAACCGGAACCAATTTCCAAAAAAGTTTGTGCCGGTGCAGATAATCCACTTACGGCAAAATCTGCAAGCGGATTAGATAAACCCCAAGAAATCATTGCCGCTACAAGAAGGAAATAATTACTCATTCAAATCTTTACGAGCTAAATTTGCTAAGTATTGATTGTATTTAGCCAAATCGTCATTTTCACCCATCGCGCTGGCTCGAGCGGCACTTCGATCAATTCTCTCTGTCTCTTTCTTATCTTCACGCATCCACTGAATGAAAGCTGCAGCTAACGCAATCAAGATTGGAAATTCGCCCATTGCCCATCCGATGGAACCACCCAGATATTGATTTTCCAAGAGATTTAAATTAAGTGGATTACCTATTGATGTGTAATAACCACCGTCTAACAAAGTTGTTGCGGACATTAGCGCAATTGAAAAGAATGCATGGATACTCATGGCTGCAAACAAAATAACAATTCTTACAACGTTAGGTGGTCTATTTGGATTTGGATCAACGCCAACAATCACATGGAAAAATAAAGTACCAGCAAGTAAGAAATGTAAATTCATGAATAAATGGCCCAGGTGACTTCCCATAAGCGTGCCGAATAAGCCAGTGAAGTAGAGCGCAAATAAAGATCCATCAAAAATAAGCAGTGCCACAACTGGATTAGTCATAAATTTCGCATATTTAGAGTGAAGAAAACGAATCAAGATATTACGTGGACCTTCTTCATCCGAATCTCTCCCTCCAGGAAGAGTTCTCAATGCCAAAGTGACTGGTGCCCCGAGCACTAACGCAATAGGCGCAATCATTCCAAGAATCATATGTTCAATCATGTGATACGAAAATCCGAAATGTGAATAAACACCGATTGAACCGTTGACTGCATAATTAACAATCAAAATTCCAATTAAAAATGAAAATGTTCTTCCTAACGGCCACTTATCTCCACGTTTACGAAGAATTCTTACGCCCTTTAGATAAAGTAAACTTACTAATACAAGTAACGCAAGTGTTAATGCATCAGGTTGGTACTCAAAGAGCCAAGTATTTAAATCCGGTTTTCCAGGAAATTTAAGCCCCACCAGTGACTCAAGTGGATCAATTTTCCCAGGTCTTGTCGGTGGAGAACTTTGACTCAATAATGTTCCAACGAAAATCGTTAGAATCATAAAAATTGATTCGACAGTGATTAATTTCTTGATATCTCCAGAAATATTCTTTCTGGCAATTGCTGCCATAGCTAGCAAAATTAAAGTCAGAATAATTTTTTCGGTTAACAAAATCGCATAACTTCCATGCCATGCGCCCACGAAGTTCATACGTAACCAAGCATTTACAACACCACTAATTACCACCGAAAATGCTGCCCAGAATGCCAGCTGGCTAAATCTCTTTAGCGCCACTTCTCTATTTATGTTCTTACTTAGAACTATGGCCACTAATCCGCCAACCCATAAAACTAAGCCAAGAACGTGAACCAACAGAGTTCCAATAGCCAGTAAATGTGAGCCGCCTGATGATGAATGGCTCTGGAAAATTGGGGCTGAAATAGAAATTAAGGCGAGAATTAATACTATTGAGGCGTAAGTAATTCGCTTCACTCTAGCAACCCAAGTGGCAACAAGTAGCGCTCCAAGGCTTTGGATTGCAAGGAATTTGCCTAAACTAATTTGAGTGACAAATGAGCGCAACATTGTTAAATCAAGTGCCTGATTTAGTGGTACATCCAACACTGAAGCTAAGGTGGCAATTGTGAAAATGGTGGACGATGCAAACCAAAGCCACGCTATCAGTGACGCATTCTTACGTAGAACTAAATTTTCTTTTCTAATTTCACCTTGAAGGTTGTGCACAAAGAAAATTAAAACTAGAAGATAACCAATACACAGCGTTGCACTAACAAGATAAGTAAATTTACTTACTATGAGAACGAGATCTACCAATTTATCGCTCGTTATAAAGTTTACGACCGTATAAAACTAATCCTAAAGCTACAAGAATTGCAGCCGCACCAACAAGAAGCACGAAAATCGTGGTTCCAAAACTACTTGAATTCTGCACCTCCGCATTTTTAGTAGTTGTTGGTTTTGGAGTATCAATTTGATCCGGTGCATTGTATGTAAATGTATAAATTCCGGTTAATGGGACATCGTTATCGGTGATTAAAGAGTATTCAACTTTATAAATGCCTTTTTCAGTTAATGCCAGTAATCCAATATTCGCGTTGTTTGCATCGACAGTGAGCGCACCATCATCAACTCTGTTTCCTTTTGGATCAGTTACTTTAATTTCACTACCCATGGCAGCAAGTGGAGCTTCCGTTGTTAATGTCACTGATGTTGGAGCTGAAGAGAGGATTGAACCACTAACTGGTGAAGTTCCTGTGAGTGAGTTAGCTGTTGCCGGCGCCACACTCACCAGACCAATAAACAGGCCTGCGATGAGTACTCTCACTGAACGCATAAAACTCCTCCAATTCGCGGTAATACTCTCACTTCTCTACACTTTACTTCTAGTAGCAACCTAGCGTTTTTAAAAACTTTCGTCGCAGGAGTACCTAAATGCCAACGTACCAATACGAGTGCACCTCGTGTGGGCATCAATTTGAGCAGATTCAGTCTTTCTCTGATGACCCAATTAAACATTGCCCAGATTGCAATGCCGAAGTGAAAAAGATTTATTCAGCGGTTGGAGTAGTTTTTAAAGGTTCAGGTTTCTATAAAACAGACTCAGCGCCGAAAAAATCTGATTAGCCGTGGTGCGGCGGAACGTCGCGTTTAATTTCGGCATCTCTTTTTTCGCGCTCTAAAGCATCATCTGGATCGATTTCATCAGATGTAACTTCAGGCCAGAGGCTGCTCAT